>JAOAIL010000001.1 GCA_026414725.1 bacterium | reverse complement strand
GGGTATGTGTACAGGTGGTAGAATAAAGCATCATCTTATAACAAACATAGCGAGAGAAGAATCAACTATTGTTTTTGTTGGCTATCAAGCAAAAGGTACACTCGG
Source organism: bacterium (assembly GCA_026414725.1). Lineage (NCBI taxonomy): Bacteria > bacterium. The sequence continues at coordinate 230,551 of JAOAIL010000001.1, read as the reverse complement.
AAGAGAAATACTTGAAAAACCAGAAAAAGTAAGAATTCTCGGAAAGGACTACCCTGTAAAGGCAACTATTAAGGATATTAATGGTTTCTCTGCACATGCAGGTAAAACAGAACTTTTAAGATGGATAGATGGTTTTATCAAGGCCCCTGAGAAAATTTTTGTTATACATGGTGAAGAAGAAGCATCTTATCAATTTTCTGAACTGTTAAAGAAGAAAAGACCAGAGAGTGAAATTATTGTCCCTGACTACCTTTCTGAATATGAACTCTAACAGTAGATGAATAGTAAGATTATTTAAAATATTATCTGGAAGATGGTCTTTGCTATAAGTGCAACCGCAATTGAAACCATACCTACCAATCCCATACCGCAGGAATATCCTGCAAGTATTATGGGGGTATATCTTTTCCAGTTAGGTCCAACCTTTTTAGAAAAATAGAATCTACCGAGTAATGCTCCCACAAACATAGGAAGTGCCATGTGCGGCAGTATAGATATCCCTCCAACAATTCCATAAAATAAACTTATGGGTGCCTTTAAAAACAGGATTATAAAGTAGAGGGCGAAGCCAATAAGAGAAGAATTAAGTATATACTTGAATTTTATTGCCTCTATCATCCATCTTCTACCCCCTTCCACAGTGCTTGTAGCCCATAGTGCCTGGAACATAGCATCCATAGGCCACATCTTCTGTACATAGGGATAGGTTGAAGATGGTATTGGAGACATCTTCCATATAATTGACCAGAATAAGAAACTGCAGAATAGCATAATAACGAGGGATGTAAACTCTGCTTTATACCAGGAGGTAAATTTTGTCCTGGTAAGTTCAAGTTGCTTAAATTCCTGAGCAACCCATCCATGGTTAAAATAGGGTAGAGGAGCAAACCATATATCTACACCTTTATATCCACTTAATATAAAAGTCCCTTCCCTTACCATCGGAAAGGATATACCACCTGCAACACCAGTAATACCAAACATTCTCGCAGAGGTATATGTAAGGAAAGGGGTAAGGATAAAACCAAAAAATATAAAAAACATTATAGGGAATTTAGGAACAAGAATTTTACATATAATGATATAGATAATAGTAGATAAAGCCCATATTGTTATGGCTATCCATACAGGATAATCTCCTCTTCCTTCAGGTAATTTTTCTGCTATTTTCTCGTTTTCGCTGGCTTCTTTTTTCCTTTTTAAGAAAATCCTTACAATAGTTCCTATACCAATAATAGCGACTACAATACCACCTGCAATAGTTGCATTAATCCAGAAGTCAAGATTAGTTGCTACATTGGCAGGTATAGCAGTCATACCCGGCTGCCAGTTTTTTATAATGCCTGCCTTATAGAGTATTGGATTGCCTACTGTTTTTGCAAGTATAGAGCCGATAAAAGAACCAGTAACCACCCAGAATGGTAAGACAAAACCAGTAAGAACAACTCCTAACTCTGTCATAAATCCGAGCATAGATGAAGGGACTATATCTCCCATTTTTGGTGTAAAGTCCACCCATGGTATAGGTAAAAGCTGGAATGGTTTTGTCATAAGCAGTCCTGTTATTGTTGGTATAACGACATAAAAAGCACCAAATATAACCCCTATCATTGCTGATATACTGAATACCCTCCATCTCCATGTCTCTTTCTTCCCACTTACTTCTGCAAGAGCAATAGCACCTTCAGATGCAACAGGAGCCATAGGGAATGGTAATTTTTCTCTATCGCTTGTAATACGAAAAACAGTATAACCGAGGGTGAATTTATTGATTCTGAAAAGAACATTGTGGATTATCAGTAAAAGTATGGGAATTGCCCATGCCCTATGTAGAAATGTCCTTTTTAAAATTGCTTCTGAACCTGCAGGGGGTACTGCCCAGGAAGGCATATACTTATGTAATTTAAATGACTGTGCATAAGGTGATTGTATAAGATACTGTTTCCATATCATGTCACTGAATGCCCCACCCTGAAGTGTAAGTCCTACTGTTCCAAATACAAGTCCTGTACTTACGAGGGATGCAGCAAGTATATAGATTATATATACCTCCTGCTTTTTTAATTCAACAAAAGACCTTTTGGCTATCTCAACGAGGAGTATCACGGTGACCCATTGTGCAGCCCCTGAAATTCCACCTCCTGTAATAAGTCCTAAATATATTGCCCCAGGCAACATGATAAAACCGATAAAAAGGGCTGCAATAATAGTTCTGATATTAAACCCTTCCTGAAACTCTTCTATTTTCTCTGGTTCAAAAGACATTGTTTTTTCTATCTTTTCTTCTGCCATTATTCCTTCCTTTGTTATTCAAGTTTTAAAAGTTGCTTCCCCTGTCTTGTATAGTTCCTTTTAACATCGCCACTTACTGTTCTCCAGATAAGGAACTGTTTTCTTATACCATCAAGGAATCTTCTGTTAAGACGTTTCCAGTCAGTTGACTCTCCACTTGTTCTCTTCATCATCATATTTATAGTGAAAAATTCATATTGTCCCATAGGTTCCATTATCACTGCAAGATGCTGACTTACTCCTAAGTCAAAGGGAGCCAGCCATATATTCGTTTCTATAATATATTTATTTTTACCTGTTGGTAGTTTTTCATAATTAAGTATGGCACCATTTGTATAGAAATTACCTAAAGAAACATCCTGATAAGAGTTGAAGTAATCAGTAAGAAATGTTGCTAATCCGAGAACTTCAACCTCTGCAACTGTAAATGGGAACTCAAATTCCCAGTTATCACCCTTTGGTTCAGGTAATATCCATTTCCTCGTAACATCAGGCACAGCCATCTGTGCTGCTTTTCTAGCAGGATAAAGGGTTGAGAGCATTACGGTAATAAATATAATGATAGTGGCAAAAACAGCCGACAGAGAAGAATAGTTCAGCACCAGTCCTTTCAACAACCCTGTTACCATAAGGATTTTAACAACCACCTGTCCTAAGAGATACCCGGCAACAGAACCCATTACAGCATATACCATGGATTCTGCAAGGAAAAGAGAAGAGATATGTACAGGAGCAAGTCCTACTGCACTATAAGTGCCGATTTCTCTAATTCTTTCATACACCGAACCGAGCATAGTATTAAGGACTATAAGGGCAGCAATAAGTATGGGAATAATCAGATTGCTTATACCGGAAAAAGATGTAAGTCCCATACTGCTATATACATATGTTTTTTCTCCAAGTCCAGCAAAAAGTATAACAGCGAGTTTTGATATAAAACTTTCCACAGATTCTTTGCCATCTACATTATTATTAAACTTTACCGCGATAGAATGGAGTGTCCCTTTCGTATTCATAAGTGTACCAAAAGGAAGTATTGCGATATTTTCTGCTTCCATGTGGATGAACGATTCTAATTTTGCTTGAGATGTAAATACCTTTGCTGTCTTTTCCATTTTTATCTTCGACAGTTCTCTTTCTGGTAGGACTGAAAAATCAGCGGGAGTAATCCGTTCATCATCAAGGTCCTTTATATCATTTAAAACCTTTTCATCAAATATCCCTTTAAAAACAAAGTCCTTCCCATATATCCATATCCTTGCTTTCCCTATATCTGAATCCGTAAGTCGTAGGTCTCTCACTGCCTTTTTTGATAATAAAACAGACCTTTCATAAATATCATTGAACCATTCTCCTTTTTCTATGGATGTTTTAACAGGAAGAACCTCATTCGGAGAAAGTCCGAGAAGCCCTGACAGAGTAGTAGTATTTTCCATATATTTTATTTCAATGGCACTCCTGTTACCCAATTCATCAAGAACAAACCATGCCCTCGGTGCAATAATACCTTTATCTGAAAATTCATCTTCTGTATAGTCCAGTGCTAAATCCATAAGAGGAGACCAGGAACGGTCTCTGAGTAAAATTCCATTATATACAGGCCTGTATGGCTTTACTATCTGGTTATATTTCATATATGACTTTATGGAGGTAAATGAAAGTACTGTAAATGTTAGAAGGACTAATGTTATAGCAGTGAGCATTGTTCTTATAGGTCTCCTTTTCATATTCGCAACACCCAGAGAAAATGCCGTAGCTGTTGCTGTAATCCTGCCAACATCTGTTTCGTACACCTTTGCTGTCTCCATCTTTAACTGTTTCATCTGTTCTTCAAATTTTGAAGCAACTAATGAAAGTACTATAAGCGATAAAGCAAGCACTATAAATGAAAGCAGGATTACTTCAGGAGCATTTGTCAGTTTGAAAGCAGGGTGTACCATCCGCATAATCCAGTATATAACGATAAAAATACCGAATGTCCCTGCAATCCTTTTTTCAAGTTTTATAAAATTGAATAAAAGACGTTCTCCAAAGAATGCAAAAGGAAGAAGTAGTAAAAAGTAGAATATAACCCCTTTTACAACATCGTTAGCAGTATTTTTAACATCAGGATAGGCACGTGATTCTAATGCCTGTGATTGTCTTGAATACTTTAAAAATTCATACCATTCTTTTTTATTTTTTGCTTCTTCTGCAAGTGATAACAGCCTTCTGGATTCTTTCTGTAGTTCTGCGAGACGTTCATTCTTTATACCGAACTTTTCAAAATTTTCTCTCCTGTATGTATCAAGGATAATCATATCTTTTGCTGCCTGATAAGGAGTGTTATAGATGAAAGATGTCTTGTCTACCTCAAATCCAAGCCCTTCAGCCCTTTCTTTGTTTCCTGTTTCTGAATTCAAAAGTAGTAATCTCTTCCCGAGAGGACCTGCCTGTCCAAGTATTTTAACCTTCATATGTGCTCTTGCAAAAACACATCCTAATGGTTCAGAATAAGAACTCCACTTAAAAGGTACATACTCAGGATATTGCAGAAAATATCCATATTCGCTCGGAACACTATTTGCCATATCAAGCACTTCTATCTTATCCAGTTGAACAAGGTATTGCGGGTCTATAAGGTCTGTAAGGGAGATAGGTTTTGATTCAAAGAGAACTATCATCCAGTCCTTTTCTTTATAATCCATTGTAAGTAAAACCGGATATTGTCCTGCTCCTCCCACGCCGAGGTCAGGAGAAAGAATAATCTCGCCTGTATTTGAATCCATATAAAAAGCAGATAATGTTAATGTATCTCCTGGACCAAGACAAGAAAATACTACCTTACCATTTTCATCTGTAATTCCTACAGGGATATTTCTTACCCCCATGGACGTTTTTTCAAAAGATACTTTATAATGGATTCTCGGTATTACTACTGCTCCAACTACTGGTTCACTCGGTACAAAACTTTTGGTAGGGTCAAAAGTTACTATTTTTGCATTCAGGGTATACAGGTTGTCTTTTATTGTTCCAAACTCAATCTCAGGGAAGAATTCTGGGTCATTGATGGCAATTCTAAGAATCTCTTTTAGAAATCTTGCCTGCCTCATTATATTGTTGATATTAAGTCTTTCATAAGTATCCGCAGGTGTATCAATTCTCCATCTACCATCATTAACAGTAACAAAAGAAAGTGCTGGATTACCTGAAGATAATACAAGTCCTCCATCTGTCCGTATCTTTTCAGGAAGGAATGTCTGCCATATAATTCCTCTTTCAGGGCTTATTCCGTTTACCAGTGCTCTCTCTGGATTATACCCGAGATTCCTGCTAATCCTGTCTGCATACTCCATAAATTTTCTACCATAAGGAGCAAATACTCTCTGACTATAAAAATCATAGGAGTTATGCCAGATTCCTAAACTGTCTGAACCATCTGAAAGGTCAAACCCTATAAAGAGTTTTACATTTATAATGTCTTCTTTGGGTATTTTTTTTCTAAACAAGGGTTCCTGCCTCAAATGCCTCTGGACAAAATTGTCTATTCCATTCATTGTTTGAAAATGTGATGATGTTGCAAGAAAAACGATTGTTCTTGCCGGTGGATTTGCACTGAAGTAATCCAGAATATCCAGGAGAGTTGCTATCCCTGAAGCAGAAGATGCCCCATTTGCGAGAGAAGGCACAACACTAATACTATCATAATATGCCTGTAGTATAATAATATCCTCTTTTAGTTTTTTATCTCTACCTTCAATATAACCATATATGTTACAGTCAGAAACATTTTCCCAGTCCATCCTTGCAAATAAGCAGACCTCTTTTTCCTTCTTTGATAATTCAATGATTGCCTGACTGTTTTTCCCTGCATAGAATCTCGGTATATCTACAGGAATCCCTACAAATTTCTTTTCTGCCTGAATTCTTGTTATATCGCCTGTTTCTGTAAAAATGAATGCTTTAGCACCTAACATAGCAAGTGTCTGCCATTTTGTTCCTGAGTCAAAATCAAGGACAATTATATTGCCCTCTATATCCTTACCGGTTAAATTTCTGATATCTCCATTACCACCATATATAAGTTTTCCCTTTATGCCTTCCGGTGGGACTGTGGATGTCCTTACGAGATTTGGCCAGAGGCAATGGATATCTATCTTTTTATTATCAACAGTAATATATGCGTATTTTTCAACGGGGACAGATGTTTTGAATGTCTCTCTTTTTACCTTTTGTAACCCTGCTTCTTTGAATTTCTTCTCTATAAAATCCGCTGACTGTCTATGTCCTTCTGAACCGGGTATACGGGAAGATAAAGAAGAAAAAAACTTTATATATTCCTCAAGACCTTCGGGATATAATAAGGACTGAAAGAAAAGAAAAAAGATAGCAGGTAGATAAAGAAGTTTTTTATTCATCTCTTAACTCCCTTAATTTTTTCCATGCCTCTGTTGACCCAGGATTTATATTCACTTCATTGATATACTCTCTTTTCGCAGCAGAGAGATTATTTTCTTTTTCATACATCATCCCTTTAAGAAGATGCGCATTCCGATAATATTCATTCTTTCTTAACACCATATCTATAGCCATCCTTGCCTTCTTAAAGTCATTATTATGGAAACTTATAAGTGCAAGGTCAAAAAAAAGATTAACATTATCAGGGAAATAAGTCAACCCTTCTAATACCCATTTTTCTGCATCAGGTATCTGATTTTTCATAATATAAGCCATAACTATCTTCTCGTATAATTCAGCCCTCTGTTTATATTTAAGTCCTTCAGTCCATAAACCAATGGCTTTATCAATCTCTCCCTTTGAAAAATATATATCTCCTTCTTTTATAAGTTTCTGTCCTGAAGAGATATCAGAGCTTACAGAACACCCTCCGGCAAGAACAATAATAATGAAAGAAAAATAAAATTTATATAAAAGCAGTTTCATTTTGTAATATTATCCATTCTTTTTAGCCGTCTTATAAGTATCCAGATAAGAATCGTAAGGGTTAAAACCATAATAATTTTTGATAATAATGTTTCTCTATGTAATATGGTAGGCCACAAAGTAAAGATAGAAATAATGATTATTACATCTTCCCACAAAGGTGTTTTTTCCATTAGTAAAAATTACAGTTAAATAACTTATCTATTCCGCCAAAGAAGATTGCAATGCCGGGAGGGGGATTTTATCTCAGGAGGGGGGTTCTCACCCCCCTTCCTGATGTAGTTCTCCCCCCATAACAAGCGCAGGGGAACGATACCTTTCCCCTGCACCCTTTTCAAATCCCTCTCAAAGAAGATTGCAATGCCGGGAGGGGGATTTGAACCCCCACGGCTTACGCCATACGCCCCTCAAACGTACGTGTCTGCCAGTTCCACCATCCCGGCAAATATAAATAAAATTCTAAATCCTGAACTCTAAAATTATACTTTACTTTTCCGTTTTAAGTAAAGTTCTGCACAGAACCTTGCTAATTTTCTTACCCTGCCAATATATCTTACTCGTTCACTTACACTTATTGCTTTCCTTGCATCAAGTATGTTAAATATATGGGATAGTTTAAGTACATAGTCATAAGCAGGGTACAGTATCTCTTCTTTTAATAGTTTATCAGCTTCTTTTTCAAATCTATCAAACATCTCAAAAAACAAGGATATATCTGCCTTGTCAAAACTGTAAGTAGAATAGTCCTTTTCTCTATCTCTGTGCATCTCGCCATATAGAACATTCCTGTTCCAGTACAATTCATATACATTTTTCTTCTTCTGGATAAAATTTACAATACGGTCCAGCCCATAGGTTATTTCAACAGAAGTAGGAGAAAGGTCAAAACCCCCTGCTTGCTGCATATATGTAAATTGTGTAATTTCCAGGCCATCCAGCCAGACCTCCCAGCCAACCCCCCATGCACCAAGTGTAGGTGCTTCCCAGTTATCCTCAATAAATCTTATGTCATGTTCTGCTGTGGCTATCCCTATTGTTTCTAAACTCTCAAGATATATCTCCTGTATTCTCGGAGGCGGTGGTTTCATTATTACCTGAATTTGATGGTGGAGATAGAGACGAACAGGGTTATCTCCATACCTTCCATCAGCAGGTCTTGCTGATGGCTCAAGATATACAACATTCCATTCTTTATCTCCAAGGATACCAAAGAAAGTGGCAGGGTTAAGTGTACCTGCACCAACTTCAACATTATAAGGATGCCAGAGCAGACAACCTTTCTTTATCCAGTATCCTTCAAGACCTCTCCATACATCCTGAAATGTTATTATTCCTTTTTTCATAACTAAAATTATATGATATTATTTTTTCTCTCGCAACAATTTGTTTCACAGATAGAATAAAGCAAATCTTAAATTACGACATTTAATCTTTAACTTATAAGAAGATTGGATTGACCCTTTATCAATTCTATAATAAACTTATGATAAAAGAATAAAGGAGGTTTTATGATATTTCTGAAAAAGATGGTATATTCATTTATTGCAATTTTGTTAATTTTGGAAATTTCACCTGTTTCTACCCAAACATTAGCAACTGGAGATCAGAAGGAATATTTCAGTATTCAAGTGGGTTCTTTTTCTGAAGCAGAAAAGGGAAAAGCAATAAAGATAGCAGATATCCTTAAGGATAAAGGTATAAGCCAGGTACGTGTAGAGAAAATATCTAATGTTTATACTGTAAGGGCAGGGTTATACAGAGAAATAAAAGAGGCGGATAAAGTCCTTGGAGAGATAAAACCATTATATCCGCAAGCCCTTATAAAAAGTGTTTATTACATACCCGAAAGGATTGTTTATTCTCATCTCTCAGAGATAGTAAAAACTGAAGCACAAACAAAAATAAGTAAAGAACAGAAATCTGCAGTAAAGGAAGATATCAAGGAAATTTCTGAAAGACAGGATATGTTCCAGGTAAATTTTGATAGAACTATTTCTTATTCAATTCCTGTATTTGAAGATGAGAAGATTTTCGTTACCCCTGTTAATACATATTCGTTATGGTTTGAACTTCCAGATGGCTTACAATTTACAAGTCCTTTCTATCTTTCTTTATACTATTCTTATTCAGAAACATTAATTCCCGGAGAAGGTGCAATAACTGTATTTCTTAATGATATTCCTGTAGCAAGTAGACGTTTTCCCTCAGAAACAAAACAGCCACTGCCAGTTTTATGGAAGGTTGATCTGCCAGTAAAGTTTTTAAAAACAGGGTTTAACGAAGTTAAACTTGTCTCCAGGCATCGTTCAAGCAGAGAATTGTGTGCGGACTCAGAAAACAGCGCAAACTGGTTCAGATGGGAGCCAGAGTCCTGTATGGTTATAACACGCCTGCCTGTAACAAAACTCCCTCTTTCTCTATATCCATTCCCTTATCTTGATAAAATGTTAAAGAGTCCTGTAAATGCTGAATGGATAGTAAAAGAAAATTTTAGTAAAGAGGACCTATCATTACTTCTGGAACTGGCAAGTTACTGGGGATATAAAAATCCATCAATACCCTTAAATATAAAAGTTCAAAAGGGGTTAAAAGATAGGGTAGAAGGTAATCAAATATATTTTGCAGGTGTAGAATTAACATCGGGTTCTACTGGTATAGGTAAAGGATTTATCAAAAACATTTTAATTAACTATGATAATAGAAATTTTGCCCGACTTTATATCTCAGGGGATAACAGTTCCGGATTCAATAAAGCAGTTAAATCCCTTATGACAGGTATGCCTTCAACATCAAATTTTGAATATATGGAAGTATCATTAGTACCTGATTTTAAGTTTGATGAGCCCAAAGACACATATAGTAGAGTATATTTTTATGAAATTGGGATTTCTGATATTGTGCTTTCTGGTGCTTTTCATCAAAGGGCACAGTTCATTGTTAATCGTCCGGTCTTATCTTCTCTCGGAAAAGAGTCCTATTTATATCTTCGTTTTCGCCACTCTGATGCATTAAGACCTGAAAGGTCTATATTATCTGTATCAATTAATGGCATATTTGCTGGCAGTGTTAAACTTACAGAGAAAAACAGAGATAATGGTACATTACTTATAAGAATTCCTCTAAACCAACTTACCAGAAATGCATGGCTTGTAAAGATTGATGTTTATCATGATATAGGAAGTGCGGACTGCGGGAAGAAATATGAAGAGATAGCATGGACAGTAATAGATGATACATCTTATCTGCAGTTAAAACCTGGAAGGGTTAAAGGGTACCCCTATCTGGAATATTTTCCATATCTTAAAAAGTCCCTGTCAATATCACCACAAATAGTAAATATCTGGCTTCCTTCAAATCCTTCAGAAGGGCAGTTAAGCACTGCTGCAACTATAGCAGCGAGGGCAGGACAGATAAATAGAGCACCTATAAAATGGAATGTGTATATGGGAGATAGTCCTGCAACTGAAAATTTTAGTAAGGAGAGTATTATCTTAATAAGTAACCCGGTAGATGTTGAAAAACTGCCTGAAAAAGTAAAACAGAGTATGCACATTTTACCTTTGCCTAACCATTATGAGTTAAAGAATAAGACATTACCGCTTAATTATTCTCCCATAGAAAATAAAGTAATAGTTCAGGCGAGTATTTCTCCTTTTGATGAAAAAGGTGTTTTGTACAGTATATTAGGAAATGAAGCGTCTTTATATTTGTTTAATCAAGTGTTGACAAATAAAAAAATGCTGGATAGATTTTCAGGAGGTATAGTTTTTATAACTTCCTTAAATAAAATACATTCATTCCCAATTGTAGATGAATGGACGTTAAGAAAGGAAATAGAAGAAGAAAACAGTCGTTACACAATTCCCATGCTCCTTATAACCATTGTTGTTATACTCCTGATTATTCTGCTGATATATACTACTATCCGCCTGCTTATAAAACCTAAAAACAAGAATAAGAAACAACCGGAGGAAAGGGAACAACAGGTATAACGGAGAAACAAAAATATGTTGCCATATTTCTATATATCAAAGGTAGACCTTTTAATACTATGGCGTAACTTTTTTATTTGTTTAACTTGGATTGTCGTAACTATCTATGTATTTAGTGGTATACAGGACTTTATTTATGATATATGGGGTTATACATGGAGGATTGTAAGACGCAGGAAATTCAAAGGTAGAGAGCGATTATCTTTAGCGAGGATGAAACTTCGTGAACAGCAGATGATAGCTGTTTTCGTTCCTGCATGGAAAGAAGCAGGTGTGGTTGATAAGATGTTAACAAATATTATTGAAAGGGTAGAATATCGTAACTATTTTATTTTTGTGGGTACATATCCAAATGACCGGGAAACACAGGAGGCAGTTGATAAACTTGTAGATAACTTCCCACAGATAATAAAAGTGGTAACATCACGTCCAGGACCTACCAATAAGGCAGATTGTTTAAATCATATATACAGTGCATTGAAAGAATATGAGAAACAGCACAACATATTTTTTGAAATAATTGTATTACATGATGCAGAGGACTATGTTCATCCGTATTCTTTTCTTCTTTATAATTATCTTATTCCAAGAGTGGATGCAGTTCAATTGCCAATACTTCCACTGCCTACCCAATGGTTCAAATGGGTTCACTGGGTATATGCTGATGAATTTGCTGAAAATCATATGAAGGATATAATAGTGCGTGAAAGGATGCAGGGATTTGTTCCTTATGCAGGTGTTGGTACCGGATTTTCCAGACGATTATTTAACCATCTGGATAAAATTAGAAAAGGACAAATTTTTAACGAAAATACACTTACAGAGGACTATAGTACTGCAAAAGCAGCGAGAGATGCAGGGATGACTTCTGTATTTGTTAATGTAATACTGGCTGATGATAAGTCACCCTGGTATAAACCATTATTCCAAAGGGAGTTTTTCATATCCAACTGGTCATATTTTCCATCTGATTTCTGGAGGTCTGTTAAACAAAAAACGAGGTGGATAGTTGGGATATCACTTCAAGAGTGGCGGCAAAGTAAGTGGAAGGGCTCTCTGGCAGTTAAAGAAAATTTTATAAAAGATCGGAAAGGACTCGTTTCTTTTACTGCAAATATTCTTGGATATATTGTTCTTATGTATGTTCTGATATATTTCGCAGGACAGAAAGGAATACTTCCTTTTAAATGGGAACCTATCTTCCATAAAGGAACTCCACTTTTTACATTTATTATAATAGCTACATTTTTTATGTCTATAAGGATAATACAGCGGGTTATATTTGTTACCATAATTTACGGAATAGGACCGGGGTTGCTTTCTATTCCCAGATTGTTTTTGGGAAATATCATAAATGGTTTTGCTTCCTTCCGTGCTTTATTGATATTTCTTAAAACTTTTAGTGAACCTACAGTAAAATGGGAAAAGACAGAACATTATGAAGGGGCAGGCATAAATCCTGTTGATATGGATGAATCAGGGATTAATAAAGTATCCGCAGAAAGTGCTATAACTTGTACTGATTTTATAAAATTATTAGAGACAGAAGATACATCCAAAATTATTGAAGGATTTGATAAACTCAAGCATACCTGTTCTCCTTATGAACATAAGCAAATGCTGACAATTATGCAAAAATTACTTGATGCTTCAAATATTCAGGTAAAAATTCTGGCAGCCAAAATGTTTTCCAAACTAAAGTGTAAAGAACTTATACCTTTTGTAAAACAATTGCTTTTTGACCGTGAATGGATTGTCAGGTCAAATGCTGCCAAAGTGATCATTCGGTCAAATTTTCTTAAGGATGTATTAAAAGCTGTAATGGACAGTGATGATAAATATGCAAAAGATGTACTGGTTAAAACACTTGAACAAAATGAGTGGGCTTTTTACCGATTGTTACCACAACTTAGTGATAAATCTATGTCTTCAACTCGGGAGAAACTGTTTAGCCAGTCAAAATACCTTGAAGAGAAATATAATACAATTTCAACAACAGATTAGTTATTTTAAAATCCAACACTTATAATAATAACTGGATTAAAATAGTTTTCATCATCTATGGTTCCTGAAAATGAATGGCCTGCTCGCATTTCTAAATTTAATGATGCTTTACCATTTAGCATAATATATCCCAGGCCTATACCTGTTTCAATCCTGTTTTCTGTGCCTATGTCTCCTTTACCGGAAGCAAGTAATTGAAATGGTATATATGTCCACAACCTGCTTGTTTCATTCCGAAATAAAGTGTATCCGGGTCTGTATCTTAAATTCAAAAAAGCATCTTCTGCTCTGCTATGCCAGGTAAGTTCTCCGTAGATATCGCTGAAGTGTCTATCTCTTTCAAAATGTTTATATCCAGTAAGCCCGGTTCTGAAATCATCTTCTCCTGATACATCGTCTGTCAACCCAAAGCCATATCCAATAAAAAACCGCACAGCATCTCCAGGGAATCTATAACGAGCTTCAAGACCTGCAGTAAGACCTTGAAAACGATACTGGAAAGGGAGGTCTGTTCCTGTAGTATCTGCCCAGTCATAGGTAGCAAATCCATAGTAGTCCATCTGGTTAAAAGATACACCTGCTTTAAAATTAAGATAGGAAGAAAAACCTATAAGTCCTGAATAGGCAGTATCACCATAAAACTCTGTAAAAAATCTAGGCTCTGAAAGTAATGTCCTTTTACAGGATAACAAAACAATTACTAAAAATAAAACTTTATATAATCTCATAGCGCCTCCTTTTTAATTATCTCCATTATTTTTATGCTCGCAGTTCCATCTCCAAAAGGATTTTCCCATCCGTCTTTTTTATTAAGCATTTTTTCAGAACTGGAAATTATATTCTCTTTTTTCCAGCCAGCAAGTATATTACTTCCCACATCAAGTGTTTCAGGCCTTTCTGTATTTTCCCTTAAAGTAACACAGGGAATCTTAAGTATACAGGACTCTTCCTGTATGCCACCTGAATCTGTAAGAATAATTCTTGCATTCTTTTCTAAAGCAAGAAATTCAAAATAACCAACAGGTTCTATAATTTTAGTTGTTTCTATATCCTTAACAAAACCGAATTGTTTTATCATTTTTACCGTACGGGGATGGGCAGGAAAAAGAATCTGCATACCTGTAATTTTTTTAACTGCATTTATTCCAGAGAGGACTTCTTTAAGGCGATTCTTATTGTCAACATTCTCCTGTCTATGCAGGGTGAGAAGTATATATTTATTTTTTTCTAATCGGTAATTCTTTAAGATAGATGCTTCAATCTTTTCAGCATATTTCAGGTTTTCAGATAGTGCCTCAACAATAGTATTTCCTGTTACAAAGACATTGTTATTTATACCCTCTTTATAAAGATTCTTCTTTGCTCTTTCTGTAGGAGGAAAGAGATAGTATGAAAGATGGTCAGATACTACTCTGTTTATCTCCTCCGGCATACTCTTGTCATAACTCCTCAGTCCTGCTTCAACATGAGATATTCTAATATATAATTTTGAAGCAACAAGTGAAGTGGCAAGAACTGTATTTGTATCTCCCTGAACCATTATAGCAAAAGGTCGTTTCTGTAATAAAATTTTTTCTATTTTAACCATTATCCTGCCTGTCTGTTGTCCATGTGTTCCTGAACCTACTCCAAGGTAAAAATCCGGTTTAGGTAACTTCATTTGTTTGAAAAAAACCGCATCCATATTTTCCGAATAGTGCTGTCCTGTATGAATTAGATAAAAAGGGAATCTTATCTGTCTACAATACTTTATAACAGGTGCAAGTTTAATTATTTCTGGCCTTGTTCCTACAACTATTGCTATTATTTTCATTTTATCCTGCTTTATCTTTATATCTCAATATATAGATTTCAATTTCATCCCCTTCTTCCTGTCCGTTAATACCTTCAATTAATACAGTATTATCATCTATAACCTCAATAACACCTGAATCTATATATTGTCTGTTTACATTTCTTACCCTGTCTCCAACTTTTAGATGATGGTTCTTTATCTTTAATATCTTCTCTGTACTGCCTTGTTCTAACTTCCTGCTACCCTTTCTGGAAAATACCATAATCTCATCTCCACTGGACTGCCCTGGAATAGAGTAGAATAATTCCAGATTATTAATATCTCTTACTTTGACTGTTCTGAATATCTTGTTTCTCGTAAGATTTAAAACTGCATCAAAGTCACTCAGTCCATGATAAGGTAGAAAAATATGAAAGTTGTCCGTAACACCAACACTTTCCCTATCTAAATTTATTGTTGTATTAAAAGGGAACACAGGCATCTGGTTATCGTCATATAGAATCATTTTAGGATAATTGAAATATGCATATCTCGCACCTAACGGATGTTTAATATTGTCATTCCATATTTCAACAAAATCCCTACCCAGATTTATTCCTGTTGCTTTGTACCATTTTCCATTCTCATCAAGTACTTCAAAACATCCTGTATTCTTTTCCTTAAAATTTAGTTTGCCTTTTACATAATCAAAATATACCTTAACTTTATCTCCAGAAATCTGAAAATTTTTCATCTCAGGACTTCTAAATCCCATATCTTTTCCATAAATTGCTTCCATAACTTTATATGCCAGACGAATTCCTATGGGTTTTTTTATACGAGGATGGATTTCCCATATATCCTCTTCGGATAAGTCAGTAGCAGTTATAATATAAACATTATTCATTGTTTTAGCAGTTCTGTACTGAATCTCTCTTATAATAGGCCAGGTGTCTCCATCAAGATAACTCTCTCCATAACCTGTCAGTTGAACAAGTATAAAGGGGAGGGATTTATCTTTGAATTCTCGTCTTATTGCTTCTATAAAATGTCTCAATAATCGTTCATAGAGGTATCTAAGATGGACACTGTTTTCTCCTTGATAAAAAATTACAGCTCTGAATTTTGTTGGAGCAATTGCTTTCATATAACCATTCCAGTATCCAGATACAACAGGATTATTATGCTGTCTTTGAGTATAAGGCATCCATACAGGAAAGTCCGGCATGAAAAGTTCTATCGTACTCCCTCCAAATGTTAGATTTACTATACCGACAGGCACCCCTTTTAAATATGGGTTGATCTGAAGCAGTTTTTCAACAAAGAAAGTTCCAACAGCGGAGGAATATAATAGATGGTATCTATTGGCTGAATACCAGTATCCTTTTGTAGTAAAATTAGGTGTTAATCCGAGAATTAACTGCTGTTTATATAATCTTAAAATCAATCTTTTTTTCTCTATCTGGTCTAAAAGATTATTTATTGTCTCTTCATAATCAAAACTATTCTTTAAAAGAAACTCTGCGTTTGACTGTCCGGCAATTAGAAAAACTTCTCCAATGTAAATATTCTTCTTAACAATCTTGTTTTTAATTCCCTGTATAGTAAGAGTATAAGGACCCCCTGCTTCTTCAGGTTCAAGTTCTAAATACCATTTTCCATTTTCAACCTTTGTCTCTTTTACCTGTTTTTTAAAGACCACCTTTATCTTTTCCCCATTAAAGCCAAGTCCCCAGATGGGAATTGGCTTATCTCTCTGAAAAATAACATTATCTCCTATAATATGAGGAACCTTAAGTTCATAGTTAAAAGGTTGATATGTTGGGTCCAGAATTCTGATAATAATATCAACTGCTTCTCCAAAAGATATTTTTTCTGGATGAATATCATCAGGATTAAAATTTATTATATTGTTTTGAAATACATAATTAACTGGATTTACATAAGGTTCTGGTATTTTATCTCTAATCAATTTTTTATAATCCCTATCTATGTTGGGGTTCCCCTTAAATTTATATATAATATAAGATGCTTCATAATTTGTTATTTCTTTATTCAGAGAGTTAAAGTTTCCTCTGGAGATAGTTCCTATTTTAATTGCTATATCCTGTATCTCTTTTTCATTTATATCTATCCAGAAGTTTTCAATATTATTTGCACGTAAAAGTAAATCGATAAAATGTTTCATTTGAACTGGTGTATCCTTCCTGTAAGTGTTAACCATCTCTTCTGTGATAATTCCTTTATTGGCAAGATATCTATAGTAAGAGAAGTTTTTCTCATTTTTAAAGGATGTAAGGTCTATTGCATTATTCTTATTTTTTATCCGTTCAATCTTCTGATATTGAACATTATCGTAAATTTTAATATTATCAAGTTCAATTATAGGTGTGTTATTAAATACAGTTTGGTGCTCATCCATTGTAAAAGATAATTCAGGGATACCATTTAAGATACGGTTTGGTTGTGTATCCTTTACATATAAGAATGGTTTTCTTTTTTCTATCGGGTCTAAAGGGCTTTCAATATATAAAGAGATGTTTACAAAACCCTCACTATCATTTGAGATAATCAATTCTATATCGTTCCAGATATTCTCATACAATCTGAAGTATCCGCCAGCCATTATTTCTGTTTCATTATTAACAACCTTAACAATATCCCACTTACATCTAAAGAGATTGAATATATGCCCATCTTCTTTTACATTCTCAAGATAATATCTTACTTCGTAATAAGAATATTTATCTCTTCTCGGAACTACTGAAAGTAAAGGTCTAACCTCAAAAGGATTAGCAGTTACCCATGCATTGCCCATACTATGTAGTTTTATTTGAAATGTAAGGGCGAAATTAAAGGGAAAATTTACAGCATCAGGAGATAACTTAAGTGTCTGACTTTTTTTATAACCACCGAACATAAGGGAACCATTTTTTGTAATATGGTTTAACAAATCTACTACTTCTCCTGGTTTATCCACACGGTCGGATAGCCAGATTTTTCTTTTATTTCTGTCATATATATTATTGTTGATAAGTCTCTTGTCTCCAAATGTCTCATAAAAGATAGGTTTTAATTCGGGATTAGAAATAGCCGTATGGGAATGGATAAGATAAATTAGGAATATAGATGTTAGAATTTTATTCAATTTTTATCCTCATCATTATTTATATATTATAATTTACTTGGCATTTCCAATCAATTTATTCTAATATAAATCACTTTCCAACAGTACTATAACTTGAAGAAGGCATACCTATTGCAAATATACTTGCACCATAAAACCAGTCCTTATCCTGAAATGTTTCAAGAACTGCCCTAAAATAATTTGCCTGTGCTTCTTCAGAAAATTCTGCAGTTTCAACTTCCGCATATATATGTGGTTCACAGTTCCATGGTTCTGAGGCAGCATATACCCTTCTGGGTGCACCTAACTCTCCAAAAAATACTGGTTTTTTATGCCTGTAATAAAAATTCTCTATTTCTTTATAAACATCCTGACATCTATTAAATTTACTCACACATCTTAAATCTTTTTTTAATGTTTCAACAGAAGGAATTTTTTCTTTATTGTTTAATTCAAAATAAAATGCGATTGAGATAAAATCTATTTCACTGAACAAGGAATTGTTTAATTTATTAGTATAAGCGGTTTTTGTTTCTTTATCCCAGATAGCAGTAACCCAGAAGTTTGTTTTGTATGTAATTAGAGAATTGAAGTTTTTAAGGTTCCTTAAAGAATTAAAAATGTCTATCCATTCTTTATCATATCCATTTTCCATATTTATATAGTTTGATGCAGTAACTATTGCATAAGCATTATATGGAATAGCAATACTTCTGCTAATATCTAATAAAACCTTTTTCCAGTTAGCAAACCATTTTTCTTTATCTGCCGGGTCCCATTTAATCTCTTCGTAATATCCTTTACCTATCCAGGGATATGGTTCTATAATAAACTTAATACCTTCTTTTTTAAGGGCTCTGATTATTTTTATTGCTCGTATTTTTGACAAATAACTTATTCTCATCCTCGAACTTTTTAAGTTTTTGGCTTCAACCAGAACAGGAACAGAAACACAGTTTAAACCGAGTATTTTAACTTCTTTCAAAATATCTTTCTCACTTCCTCTAAATAAAGGATGGATGTTCCCACTTTTTATTTTATTGGGAAGTGAATTTTTTATAATGTCCCGTGTTAAAACAAAAGGATAATTCTTGCCAGTATAAGAGATAGTTCTATTGTAAACAGGACTGTCTGAAGATCCTATTACTGACCTACAAATTATTGAAATAAAAACACTCCATATTACAAGAATTCTTCTATAGATTGTTGCTCCTTTTTATATATATTATAATTATTCTTATGAATAAAAGAAATTTCTCTCTTTTTTTTATTATCACTTCATTTTGTTTTGCTTTTTCATTTTCTGATTATGAAAATAGAATAAGCGAATATACCCTTTCAAATGGTATGCGCTTTATTTTACTTGAAGACCATACAGCACCTGTTGTCTCTTTTGTTGTCTGCGTGGATACAGGAAGTGTGGATGAAAAAGAAGGAGAGACAGGAATCAGTCATATTATTGAACACCTCGCATTTAATGGAACAGAAAAAGTTGGGACAAAAAACTGGAAAAAAGAAAAGAGATTGCTTGAGGAGATGGACAGGTTATATGAAAAGATATTAACTCTTTCATCCTCAACCGTCTCCTCTCCCCATATGAGGGGGGAGGAATTAGGTGGGGGTGGAAAACACGATAAATGTCTCACCCTCACCCGTACCCTTTCCCCTCAAGGGAGAGGAAAGGAAGAAGAAAGAATTAAGATACTGCAGGAGAAATTCAATAAATTGAAAGAGAAGGCATCTGCCTTAGGAGAACCCAATGAGTTTGGTAAGATTCTTGATAAGCATGGTGCAGAAGGTCCCAATGCCTATACAAGCACTGATATCACTGTTTACTGGGTGGACCTACCTTCAAATAAGGTAGAGTTATGGGCACTGCTTGAATCAGACCGGTTATTTAACCCTGTATTCAGAAGTTTTTATGAGGAGCTGGATATTGTGAAGGAAGAAAGAATGATGAGGACTGAAAACTCACCATGGGGAAAACTGATGGAAGAGTTTCATAAGACCGCCTTTACAGTACATCCTTACAGAAATCCTGTAATTGGATACAGAGAAGACCTGGAGAGAATGACAAGAGAAAAAGTAAGGAATTTTTATAAAAGGCACTATGTACCTTCAAATATCACAGTGGTAATCGCAGGAGATATAGAAAAAGGTGAAATAATTTCTCTGGTTGAAAAATATTTTGGAAAGATTCCCTCCGGTAAAAAACCGGAAAGAGATATTCCATCTGAGCCACCGTTAGAAGGAATAAGAAGAATAACTGTAAATATGGACAGTGAGCCCATCTTCATTACTGCCTTCCAGATACCAGATGTAAACCATCCAGATATATATACTTTAGATGTCCTTGCAGAAATCCTCGGTGGGGGAAGAACATCACGGTTGTATAAAAGATTGGTAAAAGAAGAAAAAATTGCTGTATCTGTAGGTGTTTGGTGTAGAAGTAGTAAGTACCCTTCGCTTTTTTATATCTGGGCAATCCCAGCAAAAGGAAGGACAAACAGTGAAGTGGAAAATGTTATTCTGGAAGAGATGGAAAAGATAAAAAAGGAAGGTATAACAGAAAAGGAACTAGAAGGGGCAAAGGCACGGTTATCTATGGAAGTTCTCACAGAATTAAAACACAGGAGGGGACTTGCAGAAGAACTCGGACACTATTATGTCCTTACAGGGGACTGGAGGAATCTTTTTAGATATATTGAAAACACTGAGAAGGTCTCTAGTGATGATATAAACAGAGCGATGGAAAGATATATTGATACAGAAAGAAGGGTTGTTGGTACTGTGGAGAAAAAATGAAAAAAAGATTTGTAATATTCTTTTCAGTATTTCTTACCGGATGTGTAACTATCTCACAAAAACCATATGAAAAGATTGACTTCTCTGAAATTAAAAAGATGGAAAAACCATCCTTTGTAAAAGAAAAACTGGACAATGGTATTACAATCTTTCTTATGGAAGACCACTCACTCCCATTGATAAACTTCAAGGTACTGATAAGAACAGGAAAGATATATGAACCAGTAGAAAAAACAGGACTTGGAGAGATAACATTTGAAGTAATGAGGACAGGTGGAGCAGGAGAAAGGACAGGTGATGAGATTGACATATTTCTTGAAAACATAGGCGCGGTTATCTCCACTGGTATTGGGGTTGATACTGGGTGGGTTGAAGGTTATTGCCACAGAAAAAACTTTTTCTCTGTTTTCAATACCTTTAAAGATATTCTCACCACTCCATCCTTTGAACCTAAAAAGATTGAACTTGCAAAAATAAGAAAGAAAACAGAGATAAGCAGAAGAAATGATGAGATATCAGAGATAGCAGACAGAGAATTAAAACGACTTATATACGGAAAGGACACTCCCTACGGAAGAATTCCAGAATATGAAACAATAGATAATATTACACGTCAGGATATAATGGACTTTTACAACCAATCTGTTTATCCTGAAGGCATTATTCTCGGGATATGGGGTGATTTTAAGACAACAGAAATGATGGAAATGGTAAAACGGTCTTTAGGAAGGTGGCAGAAAGAAAAACCATCTCAAAAAGAGAAACCACCTGTTGAATTTCCACAAGATGGCTCTTTTAATGTTATAAAAAAAGAAGATGCAACACAGTCAGTAATAGTTATGGGACACATCGGACTGCAAAGAAATAATCCGGATTATCCTGCTGCTATTGTCTTAAGCAGGGCTCTCGGGGCTGGATGGAACTCAAGATTTTCAAGGATATTAAGACAGGAAAAAGGACTAGCATATGAGGTATGGGCTGTCTTTGCTGGAGAATTTGATAGACCAGGACTTTTCATCGCCAGGACACAGACACGGACAGACAGAACTATGGAAGCAGTACAATTGATGAAAGAAGAGATAACAAGGATTAAAGAAGGGATAAATAAAGAGGAACTGGATGTAGCAAAGGAAGGGATTATCAACAGTGAGGTATTCTGGTCTGATACAAAGGATGAGATAATAAATCGCCTTCTTACTTATGAGTATTATGGCTACCCTTATGACTATCCAGAAAAACTTATTGAAGCAGTGAAGAGTGTCTCGGAAGAAGATATTAAAAGAGTTGCTGAAAAGTATCTCTTTCCTGAAAGATTAACAGTCCTTGTTGTGGGAAATCCAGAAAGTTTTGAGAAAGCACTTCCACCTGACACACAAGTTATAAATATAAAGTAAAATACCACTTTCCTCTACTGGAGGCATTAACAAGTCCTTGATGGAGGTGATATTATCTAAATCCATAAACGGGCACGCATTGCTTCAATCAGGGAATTAAGTGCGAGCGCAAAAAATGCCTCCCTTAAACTTTTACATTTCAATTCTTCTTTCTTTTTCAGTGCCTGAAAGAATGTATTTTCTATCTTGCTGTCTATAATTTCATATACCTCTTCCTCTGATGTCTGGTTGCCTGACTTTGCATTCCTCCACTCTATATAGGAAGCAATCACACCACCGCTGTTGGCAAAGAAGTCCGGAAGGACTATAATATCTCTGTTTAGAAGGATATTTTCCCCTTCTTCTGTAGTAGGGTCATTTGCCCCTTCTACAACCATTTTTGTATTAAGTTCTGGTGCTGTATTTTCTGTTATAACACTTTCCAGTGCTGCAGGCACAAATGCATCACACTTCAAGGAAAAGAAATCATCAGGGGATATATCCTCTGCTTCAGGAAATCCCTTAACTGTATCTTTACTTGTTGGACAGTATTTAAATAATTCATCTATATCAAGCCCTCTGTTATTATATATGGCCCCTCCTATATCCTGAACTGCTATAATTTTTGCACCCATCTCATTTAAAAAATAAGCAGTCCATCTACCCACATTACCAAACCCCTGAATTACTACCTTCGCATCCTTTAATGACATCTTCAAAAGTTTCTCGCATCCAAGTTTTACCGCATATGAAACACCTCTTCCTGTTGCCTGTAGCCGTCCAGGAAGCCCGCCCACTATTACCGGTTTACCTGTTACTGATTCAGGGATATGTGTCTCTCCGTATATCACTGCCATATCATAAGGGGTACTGCCCATATCAGGTGCAGGTATATATGCTCCTGTATATAGTTCTTCTCTTATCATATGGACATACTCTTTAACAATGGCTATCCTCGTGAAGTCATCCACCTTATATGGGTCAAACTGGATACCTGACTTTCCACCGCCAAAAGGAAGCCCCATCAGTGCATTTTTGTATGTCATTATCTCCGCAAGTTTTCTTGTCTCCTCAAGTGAAACACGAGGTGAAAATCTAACCCCACCTTTTGCAGGTCCCATAACTACATTATGGTATACAACAAAAGCGTCATAACATATAATATCATCTGCGGTTTTAAGATTAAGAGAAAATTTTATCTCCTTCTCTGATTTTGTAAGTAATACCTCTGCTGGTTTTGGTATATTCATTATATTTTTCATTTTACCGAGAGGAATGAGTGCCATATCTTTTCTCCTTTTTAAAGTTTTAAAACTTTTTCTGCATTTCTATACATTATATTATCATACTCTTCATCGGTAAGTATATGCTCTTCTTTAAGTTTTTTGAAATAGCCCACAATAGGGGTCTCCTGTCCTATGTGGCAGAGGTCAGTACCAAAAAGAAGTTTTTTATTGAACTCCTTTAAAAATTTATATCCATATGCAGGGTCCCTCGTTATAGCATTAAAACCACTGCCTGCTGAAAGGTCAGCATAAAGATTAGGATATTTTTTTAGAAGTTTCTGTAGCCGTCCCGGTGCTTTTATTTTCCCTTTAGGATATCCACTCCGTGTCTCCTCAGAAACCTCTGCACTTATCTCAGACCAGAAAGCCATCGCATGACCTATGAATATCGTTTCAGGACATTTCTTCAATACCTTTTCCATCCTCGGAAGATGGATATCATCCACAAGTCCATAATTGCCACCTATCTTACTGTAAAGGTGGAAAAGCACAGGAAATCCTGCCTTACCACAATGCCTGAAAAGATTTATACATCTCGGGTCATCAATATACATATTAGCAGTAAGTTCTCCAACCCCCTTACAACCCGCCTTTTTATATCTGTCAATCAAAAAGGAAAAATCCGTCTCTGGGCTATTACCACCTGCCCGCGGGTCTATATTACAGAAAGGAATTACTTTTTCAGGATATCTCTTATAAACATCTACCACATCATCGGGACCAAATGGAATATAATGTCCTTCAGGTCCAATGATAGGTAAAATAACAAACCTGTCTATCCCAAGTTCTTCCATCCTCTTTATAAGGTGCTGTTCTGTAAACGGTTCTTCGCCCCAGGTGGTAAGTATATGTGTATGGATGTCTATTATCATTTCTTATATTTCCTTTCCACTTTCACAAACGCCTTTATTGTATCATTTATTTCTTTCCTTCCCCAGCACTCATGGATATAAAGTGTCATATGGTCTGCTAATGCACTTTCTGCGTCAGGACAACTTCCTTCATATCTTATTTCTCTTGCTCCATATAAACTCCAGGGAAGATGTGATGTACCAAATGTATTTCTTTCTCTTATCCATTTCTGTTGATACATTGGAATAACATAGTGCGCACCAACAGGTATTCCTTCTGCAGATAATGCCTTTGCTATTTCATTTTTATCTGCATTTATTTTTGTCCTGTCTACCACTACAAAACAGAACCATGGATTTGGTTCAGACAAAGGATATATCCTCCATAACCTGAAAGATGAAAGTTTTGCTTCAAAGCCATTTTTCAGTTCCTCATATATCCAAACCCTCTTTTTCTGAATCTTCTTTAATTTCTTCAACTGTTCTCTCCCTATTGCTGCTTCAAGTTCTGTCATCCTGTAGTTAAGCCCTGCAAATAAATTTGTGGGTTCATCAGAGTTGAATGGCTTTCCCCTATCAGCGAACCGCTTTGCATTCCAGTAAAATTCTTCATTATCAGTAATTACCATTCCTCCCTGTCCTCCACTTGTAGTATGTTTACCACTCATTAAACTGAATACTCCCATATCTCCAAATGTACCCACATATTTCCCTTTATATTTAACACCATGCGCTTGGGCACAGTCCTCAATCACATATAAATTATATTTTTTAGCAATCTCTAATATCTCATCTATCTTTGCTGGAGTACCTGCAAGATGAACTACTATTACTGCTTTTGTCTTTTCTGTAATATTTTTTTCTATGGAAGATGGAGAAATATTAAGTGTCTCATACTCTACGTCTGCAAATACAGGGATGCACTGCTGGAAGATTATAGGAGAAACAGTACCAGGGTCTGTGATAGGTGTGGTAATTATCTCACTCCCTGGTTCAAGTTGTAATGCTCCTATTGCTGAGTGAACTGCCGCAGTTCCTGAACTTACTGCTGTTGCAAATTTTACTCCAAAATATTCTGCAAATTCTTTTTCATATGCCTCAACCTCAATACCGCCATATCTATCCAGTGCCTGATTTCCTTTAATACACTTTTCAATAACTCTAAGTCCTGCTTTTTTTTCTTTCTCGTCAAACATTATCCTCGGTGGCATCCCACCTCTTCTTACAGGTTTTCCACCTTCTATGGCAAGTTTTTCCATTGATTTCATAATACCTCCTTTTTATCTCCCTGTCACCGCTCTTACAGAAAGCATCCATCTTCCCATATCTTCAGGGTCCCCCCGGTCATCCACAAGTAATTCCTTATAATTCTTCACAACCTTCTTTATTGCATCAGCATATTCCTTTATAATTTCAGGATAATACTTTTTAAACCATGGGACAACAAACACTCTCCTTTGAACTCCTTCACTTATTGGTAATCCACCTCCTTTATTCCTTATATCTTCTGGAGAATTTGCTATTCTCGTTGGCTTTCCATCCTTATAAACATCTATGGTATTGAAAAGTGGGTGATGATGGAGTGCTTTATTACACCCAGGGTAAACATTCATCCCCTCTGCCCTTAATGCCTCACAGAACCTTGATATAGAAAGACCCCCGAGTTCTTCACTTTTATATATAGCGAGGGAGTTATACCAGCCACCCATAGTTGTTCCTGAGTTTTTAGGCGGTCTCGGTGATTTTATACCAGGAACACCTTCAAGTAAATCCCAGAAGTAGTTCATTGCTTTATCAATCTCTGCCATCTCTGAAGAATACTTTTTAAGTTGAACCAGTCCCACCGCAGATGACATCTGATGCATCCTGTATTTATAACCACCCCATGGAAGTCCTGTACCTTCTTTAAGGTAGCCAATTGTAAGTTCATTATGTCTCTCATAGTGTCCAAAGGTTATTGCCCGTTCATATATCTCTCTGTTATTGGTAAGCATAATACCTGCCTCACCAATTGCAAATGATTTACCTGTCATACAGGAAAAACCTGATACATCTCCGAATGTTCCTACCAATTTCCCTTTGTAAAGTGCACCATGGGCATGGGAAACATCCTCTATTACTTTCAGGTTATACTTTTTTGCTATCTTCATAATCCTATCCATATCAGCAGGTCTACTACAGTAATGTACCACAACTATTGCCTTTGTCCTTCCTGTAATCCTTTTTTCAATATCATCGGGGTCTATACAGAGTGTATCCGGCTCAACATCAGCAAAAACAACAGTTGCACCGAGAGAAAAGACCTGCAGGCAGGAAGCCCAGTAGGTAATAGAAGGACAGATAACCTCATCTCCTTTACCAATACCTACCCCAAAAAATGCACAGTGTAGTGCAGAAGTTCCTGTATTACAGCCCAGTCCATACTTCATACCATGCCACTCAGCAAATTTCTGCTCAAACTCCTTTGTAATATCTGTCCCTGACATATTCCTTTTTCTTAAAACATCTATTACTGCCTCTTCCATTTCCTTGTTCGTAATAGGCCAGTCAAATATATCCCTCGGATTGTTCTTGATTGTCTTCTCCCCACCATAAAGTGCCAATGTGTTTTTCATAATATCTCTTTCTTATTCTTAATTTATTATACTTTTTATGACCAGTTCAACAATAGTATTTCCTGCTATTTTAGTATTAAATCTTGTCTTGCAGAAAGAATACGGCTGATATAAAATAAGACCGAAATGGAAAAAGTGCTATTACAGGAAAATATATTAAAAAACTATCCTGTACAGTGTATATGGCAGAGGCATTTTTCATCTTCAGGAAATCTTGCATATCACAAGGAATATGAAATACACTATATCAAAAGAGGCACAGGGTATTATTTTATAGAAAATAGAAAATATAAGTTTACACATAACAATTTTGTTGTTATTAAAAGTGGGGAGATACACAGATTTATACCTTTTAACCCACCTGTCCATATAGAAAAAGGGACTCTTTTTTTCTCTCCTTCCTTTATAAACAGAGAGATTAAAAAGATTATAGAGACATCTCCACATATTATACGATTAGGTGAGAGAGAGGCAACTCTCGTAGAGATTATCTTTAGAAATATATCAGTAGAGGTAGCAACAAAAGAGATGAACTGGGAAGAGATTGTTCATTATGAAACAATGGCACTGATATCTCTTCTTAAAAGGTGTTCATCAAAGAAGAATCCTGTTCCGAGACATAATCCCCGGGTAGAAAGTATAATGAACTATATAGAAGGACATTTTACAGAAGATATATCCCTGTCAGATATTGCAAAAAAATTTTTTATTTCTGAAAGTTATCTTTCACATCTTTTTAAAAATGAGACAGGTATGCCATTAAAACAATATATCTTTCAGAGAAGAATTATGGAGGCAAAAAAACTATTAACAGAGCATCCTGAAAAAAAGGTATATACAGTGGCAGGAAAGGTCGGATTTACTGACTTTACAATTTTTAACAGGACTTTCAAAAAAATCACAGGGATGACCCCTTCCAACTATCGCAGGATTTCACTCAGAAGATAATTGCAATACCCGCTCAGCATTTATGTGCCATCTTTCTATATCTTCAGGCGGGATATAATAAAAAAGCGGATAAATGATATTTTTATATATCTCCATATCCATATTTATAAGTGCTTCTGGTGTAAGCAAACTGGATATCTTTTCAAGGTACGGTAATTCTTCCTTTTCTTCCCATGCATCTTTATTTAATGGGCAGACCTCCTGACATATATCACATCCGTAAAGCCATCTTCCCATTTTATCTTCAAGTTCTTTTTTTATCGGAGGTTCTGCACCATATGTAAGATAGGCAATACATTTATCCATCCTTACTTTATATGGTTTAACTATTGCTCCTGTTGGACAGGCATCTATACATCTTGTACAATCGGTCGGACAGATTTTTTTATCTGATGAGAGGTCAGGTTCAAGTTCTGCATCCACAAGATATGTAATAATATTGATCCATGAGCCATATTTTCCTGCATACGCAAAAGAGTTTCTACCTATGGAAACAAGTCCTGTCTTATAGGCAACCAGTCGGTCAGGCACTCCACCCTTTCTCACCCTCATCCCTTTACTTTTTAACCACTCAGTAAAATTTTTTACCATCACATAGTCAGGGTTTTGCGGGACACGGCAGTCAAAAAGGTAATTTCTTGCTATATAACCCTTCACCTGTTCAGGAATTTTATATTTACCATAAAATCTGATACAAACAATTATTGATTTTGCCCATGGGAATCTCTCTTTTATAAATGCACGGTTATACATCGGCTTATAAAGGGGTCCTGTTTCAGGGAATTCACTTATGAGGTTATCTAACACCTCCACATACTCATAAAAATTCTCCGTTCCTGTTATACCGCATCCTACAAATCCACTTTTTAGGGCATACTCCTTTATCTCTTTCTTCAATTTTTCCAAATTATTGACACACCCCTTTCTTTATGCTTTTATATTTCACTATGATAAAGAAATTTACCTTTTTGTGCAAACCAGAAGTAATTTACGGAGAGAATTCTATCTTACAACTTCCTGATGTGATAAAGTCCATTGGTGGTAAAAAACTATTACTTGTTACTGATAAAAATTTTTCAAAGACAGCGAACTTTGAAAAAATAAAAAAACACCTTAAAGAAAACTCTATTGACTCTATTATCTTTGATAGTATATCAGGAGAACCATCAACAGAAACAGGTGATGAATGTGCCTTACTCGGTAGAAATGAAAACTGTGACATTGTTTGTGGAATAGGTGGTGGAAGCACACTTGATACTGCAAAGGCAGCAGCAGTTCTCATTACCAATGGTGGTAGTGTCCGGGACTATCAGGGGCTTGATAAGGTACCAGGTCCAGGACTTCCCAAGATAATGGTTCCCACAACAGCAGGTACAGGAAGTGAGGTTACATTTACTGCTGTATTTATCAGAAAGGATGAAAAGAAAAAAGGTGGAATAAACAGTAAGTATCTGTATCCAGAAGTTGCTATACTTGACCCATTACTTACACTCACAGTTCCACCGGAAATAACCGCTTCCACAGGACTGGATGCACTCTGTCATGCAATGGAAAGTTTCATATCCAGAAGGGCAAACTTTCTTACAGAGGCGGTGGCTCTATCTGCAGTAAAACTCATATGGGAATCCCTTCCTTCTGCTTATGAGAACGGCTCTGATATAAAAAGTAGAGAATCTATGCTCTATGGAAGTTTTCTTGCTGGTGTTGGGCTTGCCAATGCAGGGGTTACAGCAGTCCATTCAATATCTTATCCATTAGGTGGAGTATTTGGTGTTCCCCATGGAATAGGGAATGGACTCATTCTGCCCTATGTTCTTGAGTTTGACCTGCCTGAAATTACTCTAAAACTTGGACGGATTTATGATTACATCTATGGAGATTCAAAAAAGAATGATAAAGAAAAGGTAGAGATATTAATATCAGAGATAAAAAATATGCTTGAAAAATTTAAGATACCACGGCTGAAAGAGTTAGGAATTTCTCCTGAAACATTTTCTTCACTTGCACAAGATGCTATGAAGGTTGCGGTTCCTATAGAAAATAACCCAAAACCCATCACTGCTGAAGATATTATAAAAATTTACCAGTTGGCATTCTGATATGAAAAAAAGAAGCATTTTTATATTATGTGCGATATTACTATTCACAGGAACTCTTGCTATCTTTAGTGCAGGGATTATAAAACAGAATCAGAAAAAACTCATACCATTCAGTCAATGGCCACAGATAAAGTTTAAGGATGTACGGATTCTTATTGCTACAGAGCCAAAGTATGCCCATCAGGGATTTGCAGGAGCAAAAGAAAAGGATTTTGAAAAAACCATTATTATATTTCCGAATATAACAGGAGGGACTGTATTTACAAATCAGAACCAGGGATATGGTTATGTGATAAAAGATATAAAGATTATTTACCTTGATGCAAATATGAATGTTCTGAAAGAGGATGTTTTAGTAAAAGAAACAGGAATTTCTGTTGCGCCTGAAGGAACTGTCTTTGCTATAGAAGGATTACTACCATAGAATTCTTCTATTTTTTATTACGTAATACCTCAAAAGAAATATCTAAAACTGGTTTGTCTTTATATCCCTTATAATTAAAGTGCCACCACTCTGTCTTTATTGGAAGAAAGCCATGTTTCATCATTGTCTTTTTCAGAATATCTCTGTGTTTAATTGCATCTGGTGGGAGGTTTTTATAATCACTATGTGCCTCTGCAGTAAACTCATCAAAGTCCGTAGGCATCAAAACTGAAGAGCCATTAAGAGATACAATTGAAACGTCCACAGCATATCCTTTGTTATGAATGGAACCTTTTTCAGGATTTGTCACATACCTTCTATCTGGAAATGCCTTCCACATCTCTTTTTGAACACAGACAGGTCTGTATCCATCAAAGATTTTCAGGCAATATCCCTGTTCTTTCAGGTCTTCCTGAACTTTTTTTAGTGCAACTGCAACCTCTTCTGCTAAAAAACAGTCAGCAGAAGGATATAGAACCTTTCCTGTAAAATTTTTTGATGTAGCATATCTTATGTCCAAGACAATATCAGGGATAACATTCTTTACATTAACAAGTTTTGTATTCTGAGATAGACAGTTAAAGACAAGAAGTAAAATTATAAGTACAACATTGCAAACTTTCATTATTTCGTCCTTAGTTCATAACAAGAATTGCATAATTTAAAAAAATAGCAAATGTTACCCATAAAATATATGGAATGAAAAGAACAAATGCAATTAAGGAGATTTTTTTGAAGAATATCATAGTAAGAATAATTGAGCTCCAGAGAAGTATTATATCAACAAAAGCCAGTAGTGGATTTTTCATACCAAAAAATAAAAGAGACCAGAGAATATTAAATAAAAGTTGTAATGAGAAAAAGGTTAATGATGTATTCTTTGTTTTATAACTGGTTCCTTCATCACTACAGACAAGAAAAAGAGAAAATCCTATAATGATATACAGAAAAGTCCAGACAGGCGCAAAGACCCAATCAGGGGGATTAAAAATTGGTTTTTTGAGAGTCCTGTACCAGGTGTCTACAGATGTAGAAGTAAATATAGACCCAATCATCCCTGCTATCAGAGAAATACTTATAGATACTACAAATTTTAACGGTTTTTTATATTGCATATTCAATTAGAACCTCCCTGAAATCAGAAATTACAGGCTCTAATTTACTTTTATCGTAGGGTATGGACTACTTTGCTGATTAGATTCCCCCTCTGCCTCTGATAGATAGTATACTTTTTATATTTCAAATAAGCAACTCAAAGATATGTAAAAGTACAATAAAAAAGAAAACTTCTTTATATCTTATTAGAACAAGTAAGAGGTAAAAAGAAACTTTTTGTTATAATAGACAGTTGAGGTTGATTCTTGTATGGGAAAAGTGGTAAAATAAACAGAGTAGATGGTTGTGCTCTTAAATGGAGCAAAGGAGGGAAAGATGCGAGGCGGATTTGCACCCGTCACAGAGGTAGCACAGAGATTCTGGAATGGTGTTTCTATTGTATTAGGTGCGCTCGTTGTGTTTATTATTGGCTGGATAGTAGCGAAATTTATAAAGTTGCTTGTTACAAATTTATTTAAATTTCTGCAGGTAGATAAACTTTCAGAAGATGCAGGATTAAAGACAATGTTAGAGAAAGGTAATATAACAAAAGAGGTCTCAGAACTTATAGGGATTGCTGTGTATTGGATTACGATGCTTGTGGTTATATTTATTGCGGTAAGTTTTGCCGGTATAGACATACCGAGTTCTGTGGTAGATGGACTGCTGGCTTTTATTCCTAAATTCATTTTAGGGCTTCTTATATTTCTATTTTCTATATTTCTCGGTAACTTCTTCAGCGGAATTGTTCGTACATCAGCAGGAAATATCGGTATTCAAAAAGCAGCTGTACTGGGTAAACTTACACAGGTTGCCATTGTTGTGTTTGGTACTGTAATAGCACTCCAGCAGTTAGGGATAGCAGCAGAGTTTATAGGGAACGTATTTATTATTGTTCTTGCAGCAGTTGCTTTTGGACTTGCACTCGCTTTTGCTTTGGGTGCAAAAGATATTATAAAGAAGTATCTTGAAGATTTTTTGAATAGAAAAGATGATGTAACACCAAAGGAATAATAGATAAAAAGTATATCTTTTATATTTAAAATTTCAGGATCTATGTTTTTATGTTAACAGAAGGGGCGCATAGCTCAAGGGCAGAGCACCGTGCTGATAACGCGGGGGTTCGTGGTTCGAATCCACGTGCGCCCAATATAAACCTGATTGGTTTGACCCCTCATTTTTTCTTTTTTAAGTCATACTTGACTTATTTTTTTTAAGTGATAGAGTAAGAAAGATGAAGTATCTGGAGTTAAAAAGGTGAAAAAAATCATATTATTTTTAAATATATTTTTCATATCTCTTATACAGGGACAGGATAATACAATCCCTCAATATAGAGACCTGGATTTTTTCAGTGTAAAAGTTTTCTCTTCTATACAGGGGGATATAAAACAGACGGGATTCTATATTCCAGAAAGTTATATCCTTGGGCTGGATGATGAGTTAGTAATTACTATATGGGGTGCTGTAGAGGAGGAATATAGAAAACGGATTGATAATGAAGGGTCTATATTCATTCCAGGAATAGGCAAGATATACATTGATGGAAAGACTTTAGGAGAAGCAAAAAACATCATCCAGAGAAAAATCTCGGAAAGATATAAAAACGTTTTTGTCTCTGTTACTACAGGGGCTATAAGAAAACAGGAGGTTTTTGTTTTAGGAGAGGTAGAAAAACCAGGCAGTTATATAATTACCCCCATAACCAGTATTTTTGAATTACTTGCATTAGCAGGAGGCCCAAAAGATAATGGAAGTTTAAGAAAGATAAGGGTAATAAAAAGGAAGGATGGTACTTCTCTTGAATATGACCTTTATCCACTTTTTATATCAGGAGAAAACCCCCCTGACATACAGTTTTCTCAAGGGGATATCATTTTTGTTCCTCTCGCAGAATCACTTGCTGGTATAACGGGAGCAGTAAAAAGACCGGCTATTTATGAGTTTAAGGAAGTTTCAACAATAGAAGAGATTATTAAACTGGCAGGTGGAGTACTTCCTAATGCTGATTTTTCACGGCTACAGGTTGAAAGGATAGATAAAGAAAAAGGTAGGGTTCTTATAGATGTTGACCCGTCAAGTATAGGAACTTTTACATTAGAAAGTCATGACCTCGTTATCCTTCCTTCTCTTCCTGATAATCTTTTTTATATTGTTGCTCTTCAAGGGGCTATAAAACGACCAGGTAATTATGGATGGAAAAGTGGGATGAAGGTGAGTGATATATTAAAAGAAGATGAATTTTTACCATATGCACTGAAAGAAAAAGCAGAAATTGTAAGGACTGAAGAGGATGGTTCAAAGAAGGTTATATCTATTTATCCTGAAAAGATTTTTAAAGGTGAAAAAGAATATGATATTAATCTATTTCCTATGGATAAAATTCTCATCTATTCACAGGAGCGGATAGAGAAGAAAATTACCATATATGGTCAGGTAAAATATCCTGGAGAATATGTTATTATGAGGGGTGATAGGTTCAGTGACCTTATAAAAAGAGTAGGTGGGTTTACAAAGTATGCTTATCTACCAGGTATTGTATTTCTACGTGAAACCATAAGAGCAGAGAAAGAAAGACAGGTTGCCTCATTTATAAAAGAGAAAGAAGAGATGTTAAGAAAAGAATATGAAAGGGCTGAAAGTTCATATGATAAACAGCTTATTGAACAGGTACAGTTATACCTTCAAGAAATGAAAAATATGGAAGTTAAGGGAAGGATACCTTTAGACATTAAGGATGAAAAGGCACTGCTTGAAGGGAAAAGCGAATATGATATTACATTGGAGGATGGTGATTTTATATATGTACCTGTTGCACCTGTATCCGTAGCGGTAATAGGAGAGGTAAATCTTCCTACAAATGTGCTCTTTAATAAGAGATATAAATTGGATAATTATATTCATCAGGCAGGTGGGTATACAAAGAATGCTGACAGGAATGGTATATTCATAGCAAAGGTAAATGGTACAGCGAGTTATAACACTTCAAATATAGAGCCAGGAGATACGATAGTAATACCGTTTGAGGTAAAAGAACGAAAAAGGACTGTTTTAAGAGATATTATCCAGATGTTCTATCATTTAAGTTTAGGACTTTCTGTGTATTAACCAGCAGATGGCAAGATTGTAGATAAAGATGGAAAAAACAAATAATAAAAAGAGGAAAAGTCCACTTGTACATATAAAGTTTGTGCTTGCTTTTTATGTTATTACATTTATGCTGGTGTCTTTTATATACTGGATTTACCCTAAGTATTATAAAGCAAATGCGAGTATTCTTCAGCCACCTGAAAGAGAATTAAAGATAGAAACAGGCAGTTCTGAAATTTCTGAAAAGATGTTATCACAGTTGAGGACAAATACTGAACTTTTCTTTTCAATTCTTAATAGCAGGAGTATGAAGGATGCTATTATAGAAAAATTCAATCTTACTGATGCCTATAATGTTAGTAGTATTGACCGTGCGAGAGAGAAGTTTGATAAACTTACAAGTATTTCTCTTACAAAAGAAAAGGTAATTGAAATAACCGTTGTAGATAGAAAGCCAGAAAGAGCTGCTGATATAGCAAATTTTTTCATCCAGAGGTTAGATGAAACAATAAAAGCAATCAGTATTACTACTGCAAAACAGGACAGAATTTTCATAGAAAGCCGGTTAAAAGAAACAGAAAACAATATAAAAATACTTGAAGAAAAACTTGCAGGTATAAAAGACAGAGAGAAACTTGTAGCGGATAAGGAACTGAATCAGGTAACCCAGATGGCAGGTAAAATTATGGAAGAACTTGTCAGTAAAAAGCTTGAACTTCAGAGAAAGAAAGAGATACTTAAAGATGATTGTCTTGAGATGGTCCTTTTAAAGAAAGAGATACAGAATCTTGAAAGCACCCTCTCAAAATTGTTGTATTCAGAAGATGAACTGACACGACTCTTAAGGGAACTTAAAACACAGGAAGAGGTCTATAAATTCCTTACAGCAAAATTAGAAGAGGCGAAGATTAATGAGGCACGTGATACTCCTGTTGTTCAGGTTCTTGATTATGCCGTGGTTCCCCATAAGATATATAGACCAGATGTGAAACTACTGTTGTTTATCCAGGGACTTGTCTCTGGAGTACTGGCGATTATAATATTTTTCCTTGACCTTTTAAGGTATTTAGGAAGTATATAAGTAAAAATTAACATTTTACTTTTTTATGTAGAGGTTAATATGTATCTTGTTCTCGCAAGGAAGTATAGACCTAAAAATTTTGATGAGGTATGGGGGCAGAAACACATTACAGACGCATTGAAAAAAGCCATAAAAGAAGAAAGGACTGCCCATGCATATCTATTTACAGGTCCAAGAGGTACAGGGAAGACATCTGTAGCACGGGTTTTTGCTAAATCACTGAACTGTGAAAAAGGTCCTACTATTAGTCCCTGCGATAAGTGTGAAATATGTCGTACCATCACAGCAGGGAGTTCTATGGATGTTCTTGAGATAGATGCAGCTTCAAACAGGGGGATAGATGAGATAAGGAGTTTACGGGAAAATGTGAATCTCACACCTTCAAATGCAAGATTTAAAATATATATTATTGATGAGGTTCATATGCTCACTGAACCTGCATGGAACGCACTTTTGAAGACACTGGAAGAACCTCCTGAATATATAAAATTTTTTCTTGCAACTACAACTCCTGAGAAGGTACCTTCTACAATTATATCCAGATGTCAGAGGTTTAATTTCAAACCATTCAACCTTGAAGAACTTATAGAACGGTTAAATTATATATGTGAAAAAGAAGGATTTGCAATAGAAAAGGAAGCCCTAAAAGAAATTTATGAGTTTTCAGGTGGTTCTATGAGGGATGCTCTTAGTATCCTTGACCAGCTTATTGTGAATGCTGAAGACAAAAATATATCCTCCCATAGTATAAGAGAGTTTCTTGGACTTGTTGAAGAAAGAAGTATAGAGGAAATACTGATTCTGATGAGAGAAAAAGATGTGAAAAAACTTTTATCTCTTTTTCATACCCTTCTTTCAGAAGGTAAAGACCCTGCTGTTATACTTGAAAGAATTATAAAAAAGTTTAAGGACATCTTACTTGAAAGGATAGGTGAATCTTTATCTGGAAAAGAAGATAAAGGGCTTTATCTTGCCTATAATGAGGTTGATACAGATACACTTTTAGATGCAACCTCTACTGCGATTGAATATAAAAACCGTCTCCATATGGAGAATATCCCTGTTGTTCTCTCCGAAATACTTCTTATAAAATTGACTCATATACTCGGTAAAAAAAATCCTCTGTCTCATAATAAATTTGAGAAAAAAGATACAGAGTTATTATCTCAGGAACAATCCATTGTAAAGGAAGAAAACATCTTTATTTCAGACAATAAGGAAGAGAAACCAATTTCTAATAATTCAGTCAAAGAGGAAAAGATGGTAAGGAGTGAGGAAGAGATATTATCTCAATGGAGAAATATCTTGTTAGAAATTAAAAAAGTAAGGCCTACACTGGAAGCAGCATTAAGAGAAGGCACCCCGATAAAATTCAAAGACCATACTCTGTTTATCAAATTTACCAAAAAATATGAATTTCACAAATCACTTATTGAAAACAAACCCCGTAATATAAAAACCATTGAGGATATTATTTCAAGGATAACAGGAATAAAAGATATAAAGATAAGTTTACTAAGTGAGAGTAATGAGGAATCACCTTTGGATAACGGAGATATTAAAAAGATAGTGGATTTTTTTAACGGAGAGATAATAAATAGGGAGGAGGAATAATGGTGAATATATTTGACAGTTTAAAACAGATAGGGCAGTTGAAACAACAGGCAGCACAGTTTGAACGGATTTTACGTTCAAAAACAGTGGAGGTCTCTTCACCCAAAGGGGAGATTAAACTTGTTATTAATGGTAAGATGGAGTTAATCTCTATTGATATATCTCCTGATATAATGAAACCAGAAAACAAGGGATATCTTGAGAAACTTCTGAAGAATACATTTACATCAGCACAGAGAGAGATAGAAAAGATAATAAGTTCTGAGATGAAATCAACATTAGGGTTTTAATAAAAATGGGTTATTATCCAGAAAAGGTAGAAAAACTTATAGAAAAACTTGTAAAACTTCCAGGGATAGGACCGAGAAGCGCAGAAAGGATTGTCCACTATATCCTTACAGAAGAAGAGAAGGATGTTCTGTCTCTCGCAGAAAATTTTGTCTCTGTTAAAAAAGATATCTATCTGTGTAAAAAGTGTTTTAATCTTTCCGAAGATGAGATATGTAAGATATGTCGAGATGAGAAAAGGGAGAGAACTTTATGTGTTGTAGAAGAAGTGAAGGACCTTATACTCATAGAAAAGACCGGTTTTAGGGGAAGGTACCATGTACTTGGAGGTAATATCGCTCCTCTGGACAGAATACCTCCTGAAAAACTTACCATACCACAACTCATAGAACGGCTTAAGAGTGAACCGATAGAAGAGGTTATCATTGCCACAAATCCAACACCTGAAGGAGAAAATACTGCTTCTTACATTTCTGATATACTTAAGGGTATGGGTATAAAACACTCACGACTGGCATATGGACTTCCTGTCGGTTCTGAGATAGAGTATGTAGGTACCCAGACACTCAAAAAGGCAATAGAATATAGAAAAATACTGTAGTTTACTTAACTTATATGTATTACACCCTGATTTATAAAGTAATGGTATTTATGGGAAGGTATTTTCCCCTTCCCATTCTGTACTGGATTGCAAGAAGAAACGCAGAGTTCAGGTATATAATTCAGAAAGATACAAGAAAGATAGTTAAAGATAATATAAGGATTATACTTGAATATAGAAAACAGATAACAGGAATATCTTATACAGAGAAGGAATTAAATCGTCTTGTCAAAAATGCTTTTTATAATTTTGGAATATATCTGGCTGATTTCTTTTATATCCCGAGATGGAACAAAAGATATGTTGAAAAGAAAGTAAAGATTGAAAATATAGAATTTCTTGATGAGTATTTGAAAGGAGGTAATGGAGTAATTGCACTCACAGCCCATATAGGCAACTGGGAATTATCAGGTGTTATTGCTTCTATACTTGGATATAAGGTTACAGCAGTTGCAATTCCATACATTAATTCTTCTGTTACAAAGATATGTAAGGAAATTAGAAACTCAAGGGGCCTTGAAGTAATTTTAACAGGAGAAAATCCTAAAAAACTTTTAAGAACATTGAGAGAGAACAGGGTCCTTGCAGTACTTGGAGACAGGGTTTTTACGGAAAAAGGGATGAGTATAAAGTTTTTGGGTGTTGATACTGTAATACCACGTGGTCCTGCAACACTTTCGGTAAAAACAAAAACACCACTTGTTACAGGATTTCTCGTAAGAGAAGGAAGACATTACAGGTTCTTTTTTAATAAAATACCCACTCCCCCTTCTTCTTTTACAGAGGAAGAGAAGATTGACTTTCTCGTTTCTAAAGGTGCAGAGGTAATGGAAAAGGTTATTATGGACTATCCTGACCAGTGGTTAAACTTCACTCCAATAAGGGACTCCGGTCATTCATCTTCAGGATAACCTCTCTGAGCCATCTCAAACATTTTAAATCCCTTATCAAGCCGTTCCTCATAATCGTTTGGATTGACCGGTAGAACCTCATCATCTTCACTATTATGACTATAATCTAATTCTTTCAATCTCTTACCTCTTTTCCTTAATTCATAGAGTTTCTCAATCATAGTATCGTTCAAAAAAGTCAGATGGATATGGTGGTTCACCTTTCTCACCTCCTTTCAGGGAAATAATAAAGATAACAGGAGTCCCTTTTGATAAGAAAAATACCTCTATTATAAATTATTACAGAATTCTCTTTTTAGAAAAGATAATAAGAATGGCTATAATCTATTTATTGGAACTTCAATTATCAAAGAACATTTTCTCTTTCTATTTATATATTACCTTATTTATCTCCCTATGTCAATAGATTTTATACGTTGTTAAAGAGCCGTTTTATAGACCTGATCGCCTGCCTTATCCTCTGTTCATTTTCAACGAGTGCAATTCTTACAAAACCCTCACCATACTTGCCAAAGCCTGCTCCAGGAGAGACAGCAACATCTGCTTTTTCTAAAAGATATAATGAGAATTTTACAGACCCCATATCTTTGAACTTTTCAGGTATTTCAGCCCATACATACATCGTTGCTTTTGGTTTCTCAACCTTCCATCCCACCCTGTTCAGACCATCTACAAGAACATCTCTCCTTTTTCTATAAGTGTCAACAACCTCATCAATATATCTCTGCTCAAGCTTCAGAGCAGAAATAGCAGCAACCTGAACAGGAGTAAAGATTCCATAGTCATAATAACTTTTAAGTTTGGTAAGCGCTCCAATAATATGTTTATTCCCTACAGCAAATCCCACACGCCAGCCAGCCATATTATATGTTTTAGAAAGTGAATAAAACTCAATACCGATATCCTTTGCACCTTCTACCTGAAGGAAACTTGGTGCTTTATATCCATCAAAACACAGTTCAGAATAGGCAATATCATGTATAACAAATATATTATGTTTTTTCGCAAACCTCACCACTTCTCTAAAAAACTCAATCTCGGTTACTTGTGCTGTTGGATTATTAGGATAACTTACAATCATTGCCTTTGGTTTTTTACCTTTAACCAGAGAATCAGAAAGTATGGGAATGAAATTATTTCCCTTTATAAGAGGCATATCTTTAATTTTCGCACCAGCAATAATAACACTGTATAGATGGCTGGGATATGTAGGATTGGGAACAAGGACTATATCCCCACGGTCAAATACCGCAAGTGCAAGATGACTGATTCCTTCTTTGGAACCTATACATACAACCGCTTCTTCATCAGGGTCAAGTTTCACTCCAAATCTTTTATTGTACCAGTTGCATATTTCTCTTCTGAGATGAGGTATCCCCTTTGATGCACTGTACCTGTGAGCTTTTTTATCTTTAGCAACCTCTATGAGTTTATCAATAACTGGTTTTGGTGTGGGTCTATCAGGATTTCCCATTCCGAGGTCAATAATATCTCTACCTTCCCTTCTTAACTTCAACTTTCTCGTATTGATGTCTTGAAATATATATACAGGAAGATTCTTTATTCTCTTTGATTCTATATTTTTTATAATCATAGTTTAATTATTATATCTGTCTTATTAACTAAAATCAACTATTTAAAAATTTTTTGACAGAAGTATTTTTATCTGGTATGATTACCCCATTAAAAAAATTTGACAACTATAAAAATTGGTCTTAATCTATTACAAATTTTTTTGGATGACTTTGTGAATATAATCACAAATGGAGACATTATATATAACCAAAAAGGATTGGGATAGTTTTATAAAAGGGAAAGCAGAAATAATTTCTATTTTTGCCCCTTTTGAATATGAAAAGAAACTATTTTATAAAAAGGTTGCTCCAGATATTGATATTATATATAACAGGGTAAGGACTGTTGAACCACTTAAACTGTTTTTCACCCCTTTCAAAGAGAGGGTTGTCCCTGAGGTGTATCAGATACCGGAGATTGTTATTATGGGTGTTACTGCCTGTGATATAAATGGGTTAAAGATACTGGATAAGATTTTCATGGAAGGGGACTACAGAGACCCTAACTATACTAATAGAAGAGAGAAAGTTCTTATTATAGGTTCTGACTGTCTTTCTCCTTATCCTACCTGTTTCTGTGAACTTATAGGGACACATCCTTATCCTGAAGATGTATTTGACTTGAATATATCTTTTCTTGAAGAGGGTCTGCTTGTAGATATTGGTTCTGATAAAGGGTGTTCTTTTATAGGTGGAGACCAGAAATTTTTTCAGGCAACTAAGGAACAGATAAATAAAAGGGAACAGAATAGAAAGAAAACAGTAGAGATAATTAAGGAGTCCAACAGGGATTTTTATTTTGAAGGGGTTAAGGAAAAATTCAAAGGGGCATACCAGACGGAGTTATGGAGAAGACCAAAAGATATAGAAAATTGTGTTCAGTGTGGAAGTTGTACAAACAACTGTCCCTCATGTGTATGCTTTTTACTTGAAGATACAGGAACACAGGAAGAGGACAGGAAGGTTAAAGTATGGGACAGTTGTCTCTTTCCTGGATATGCAAGAATGGCAGCAGGTGATTCTCCCAGACCAACGCTTCAGGATAGATATGCAAACCGTCTGTTATGTAAGTACTGGTATATGGTGGAAAATTATGGAATAACCGGATGTACCGGTTGTGGAAGATGTATTGTTGGATGTGCAGGAAAAATTGATAAAAGGAAGGTTATTACAGAAGTATTGAGGGAGCGACAGTAGGTATAA
This sequence comes from bacterium, assembly GCA_026414725.1. Taxonomy (NCBI): domain Bacteria; species bacterium. Next base: position 188,581 of record JAOAIL010000001.1, on the reverse strand, counting down.
AATGGATAAAAATATTTACAGACCTATAAGGTGTGAAGTAAGGGATGTTATTACTGAATCTCCTACTATAAAGACAGTTGTCCTGAAACCTGAGGAAGAATTTTCTTTCCTTGCCGGGCAGTTTGCATCTCTTACAGTTCCAGGTATAGGTGAAGCACCCTTTACTCCTTCTTCATCTCCTTATGATAGAGAAAAACTTGAGTTTACAGTAATGAGGACAGGAAGGGTAACAGATGCAATACATAATCTTAAAAAAGGTGATATAGTAGGTGTCCGTGGTCCTTATGGGAAGCCCTATCCTCTGGATGTTTATAATGGTAAGGAAGTGTTGTTGGTTGGTGGGGGAGTAGGACTTGCTCCCATACGGTCGCTCTTTTTTGCTTTAGTAGAGACCATTACCAATTATAGAAGAATTGTTTTCTGTTGTGGAGCGAAAACACCTGCTGATTATATATATAAAGATATGATATTTGATAAATGGCAAAAACTCTGTGAGAAACACCCTTTATCTTTCAGGATAACTGTGGATAAGAAGGATGAAGCATGGAAATACGGAGAAGGAGTTGTAACAAAGACACTTGACGGGCTTGATATTGATATAAAAAATTCTGTGGCTGTTGTTTGTGGTCCTCCTATAATGATGAAGTTTACCACATTGAAACTTTTAGAGATTGGATATAAAGATACACAGATATATCTTTCTATGGAAAGGAAGATGTATTGTGCTGTAGGACATTGCAGACACTGTCTTATAGGAGATTTGTTTGTATGTAAAGATGGTCCTGTATTTACCTATGACCAGATAAAGGATGAGCCCAATATATGGGCATGAGGTTAAAGTTATGAAGAAGCTCTTTATTGATTATGATAAATTTCTGACTCTTCAGGATGAAGGTATAAGATGCAGTTATAAGATGCATCCAGAAAATAGAGGAATATCTGCTTTAAGAGAAGAGATTGCATTCCTTTTTGCATGCAGAAGATGTGAGGACTATCCCTGTGTGAATAGTTGTCCGACAGGTGCATTAAAAAGAGAGGAAGGCAGGGTAAAACGTTCAAATATCATTTGTGTATCCTGTAAGACCTGTTCACTTGCCTGTCCTTTCGGAACGATATTACAAGAACTGATACCATATCTTGTAAGCAGGTGTGATGTTTGTATCGGGCGGTTGAAAGAAGGAGAAGAACCTCTCTGTGTAAAAACCTGTAAAAGTGGTGCCATAAGTTATTTAGATGAAAGAGATATTAAGGATAAAACCAATATATATCAAATTGGAGAGCATATAGTTGTAAAGGTCTTCAATTGGCTGGATACATACGGAATAAAAAAATGAGTAATTTATCCATACTTCTATACTTTATAGGGGTTTTAATATCCTTTGGTATATTGGGATTTATGGCTATGTGGCTGGATAGAAAAGTTACAGCACGGCTACAGTTTCGTATAGGTCCTCCATGGTACCAAAACTTTGCTGATTTTGTAAAACTTGCAGGTAAAGAGGTTCTGATACCAGAAAAAGCAAATATCTTTATGTTTATTACAGCACCGGTACTCGGATTAATAGCTACCACAACAGCAGGAGCAATTTTAATAATGATATTTAAGACAAATGCAGGTTTCCCTACGGATGCTATACTTATTCTTTATCTGCTTACCATACCTTCTCTTTCAATCATACTCGGTGGGAGTGCCTCAGGTAATGTCTTAGCGGCAGTAGGAATAAGCAGGGAGATGAAATTACTTATGGGATACGAACTTCCTTTTGTTTGTGGATTGGTTATTTCATCTATAAAAAGTGGTTTAACAACTTCACTCGGTAATATAATCCAGTTTCAACAGCATAGCGGGATAATACTTGATTCTCCTTCTGGAATTGTTGGCTTTATCATAGGGGTTTTTGCATTACAGGGGAAGTTAGGGTTGGTACCTTTTGACCTTGCGGAGGCAGAGGGAGAGTTGGCAGGTGGGGCACTTATTGAGTATTCAGGTATACTACTGGGATTATATAAACTTACAAAGGCAATACTGATTATTACCGGTCCGTTATTTCTTATATCTTTATATTTAGGAGGAATAAGTTTTAGTTCCATTGCAGGTATTATAACAGGAATACTTAAATATGTTATTATACTTATTCTTTTTATACTTATTAAGAATACCAATCCCCGGTTAAGGATAGACCAGACACTACGGCTTTTCTGGGGATGGTTTACCTTATTAGGAATAGCGGGGATATTTCTGGCAATGACAGGGTGGTGAAAAATTTCATCCTCTCCCTTTCCTTCTTGTATGGAGAGAGGAAAATAGAATGCAGGAGAGATAAAGATATGAATATAAAAACGAAGGCATTAAAAAAATCACTATGGGTTTATCATGTGTCAGGTGGGTCATGTAATAACTGTGATATAGAAATCCTTGACTGTCTCACACCGAGGTTTGATATTGAAAGGTTTGGTATTGTACTCGTAGGAAGTCCGAGACATGCAGATGTTCTTTTGTGTACAGGGATAGTGAATAAAAAATGTGTTGAAAGGTTAAGAGAAGTGTATAAACAAACAGCAAAACCCTGTATTGTTGTAGCTATAGGGGCATGTGCCTGTACAGGCGGTATCTTTAGAGATGGATATCAGATGGGAGGTCCTATTGATAAACTTATACCTGTAGATGTTTATATACCAGGGTGTCCACCAAAACCAGAGGCAATGATTGCAGGTATAGTAAAGGTTCTGGAGAAACTGAAATGAGAGATATAACAGGAATGTTGAAAGAAAAACTCGGGAATAGGATTAAAGATATAAATATCCATAAAAACCAGCGGATTTATATTACAGTTGACAGAAAAGATATCAAGGAGTGTGCAAGAATTATCTTTAAAGATATTGATGCAAGATATATTATCGCATCAGGAATAGAAAATTTTGACAGTTTTGAGATTCTCTATCATTTCGGTCTTGATAAAGAAGGTATTATTGTTTCTTTAAGGGTGTATCTTGATAAGGAAAAACCAGAAATAGAAACACTTATTGATATTATTCCAGGTATCTCTTACATTGAACGTGAGATGTGGGAACTTTTAGGGATAAACTTTACAGGACATCCTGATATTAAACATTTCCTCTTAAGAGATGACTGGGAGAAAGGAAATTATCCATTAAGGAAAGAAAACTATGGAACATAAAAGAAAAGTGATAGTTCCAATAGGTCCGTATCATCCACTTCTTGAAGAACCAGAGTTTTTTGCTCTTTATTGTGATGGAGAAAAAGTTGTGGATGTAGAATGGCAGGCGGGCTATAACCACCGTGGAATAGAAAAGCTTTCAGAAAGTAAACACTGGGACCAGGTAACATTTTTGGTTGAAAGAATATGTGGTATATGTTCCACATCGCATCCGTTTGCATACTGTAATGCAGTGGAGGACCTTCTCGGGATAACAGTGCCTGAAAGAGCAAGGTATATAAGAAGTGTTATAGGAGAACTTGAACGACTTCACAGTCATCTGCTCTGGGTAGGACTGGCTGGGCACTTCCTCGGATATAATACCGTGTTTATGTGGGCATGGAAATACAGGGAACCGGTACTTGATATGTTTGAAATAATAACAGGAAACAGAAATCATTATGCAATGTTCAAAATTGGTGGAGTACGCCGAGATATAGAGAATGAAGATATTCCTAAACTGAGAAAGGTACTTTCTGAACTCAAAGGACAGTTAGAGATGCTTACAGGTGCAGTTCTGGATGACCCTGTTCTCGCAGCACGGCTTAAAGGGGTAGGTGTTCTTACAAAAGAACATATAAAGGCATTTGGTGCAGTAGGTCCTATTGCAAGGGCAAGTGGTGTTGCAATAGATATAAGAAAGGATGACCCATATGCTGCATATCAACTTGTTGATTGGAAAATAATTACTACAGAGAATGGTGATGTATTTGACAAAGCAGTGGTTAGGTTGTTAGAAAGTTTTGAATCAATAAAAATAATAGAGCAGTGTCTTGATGCAATTGAAGGGAAAAAAGGAGAGATACAGGCAGAGGTAAGGAGTATACCTGAAGGAGAAGGTATAGGACGCCATGAGGCACCGAGGGGAGAATGTTTTCACTATGTTAGAAGTGATGGGACAAATAGACCTGTGAGACATAAAATAAGAGCACCGAGTTATACCAATATACCTACGTTTAAAGCAAGTTGTATAGGACAGACCATAGCAGATGTAGCGATAATTTTAGCAGGTGTTGACCCCTGTTATTGTTGTACGGAAAGGGTGGCTGTCTATGAGGCAGAAAATAGAAGAAAACTTTACGACTTTGATTATCTTTTAAAGAAATCTATAGAGAAGACAGAAAAGATTAAAAGAGAGATATAAATATGAAGAAACCCAAGATAAGAGAACTGAAAGAGGCGGTTAAAGGAATATTATCAAAGCCATATACAACCGACTTTCCTTATAAACCGCATACACCTCCTTTAAGATACAGGGGAAAACCAGAATATAATAAGGATATCTGTGTGGGTTGTGGGGCATGCTTTCAGGTATGTCCTGCAAAAGCAATTGATATGAAAGATACTTTGGAAAATGGTATTGCTAAAAGAGTATTGATACAGTATCCATCAAGATGTATATTCTGTAGGGAGTGTGAAAGAAATTGCATCACAGGTGAGGGGATTAAACTTACAACAAAATTTGATATTGCATATTTTAATGAACAGGATACACTTGATTCTGTGGAACATAAACTTATCACATGTATACACTGCAGAACGGTTATAGGTACTGAAAAACATCTTCAATGGGTATTAAAAAAACTCGGGAATTTAGGATTTGCACAGCCAGTTCTTCTTATGCAACTTATGGAGATGTTTAATATAAAAACTGATTTTGAAGAAAAAGTTATTCCACCTATACAGAGGACAGATTTATTAAAAGTTGTCTGTCCCAAATGTAGACGGCTTGCGTTTATAAGTGATGAGAAAAAGGGAAAATAAATATTATGGTACCGAATAATATCTTGTTGTGGATACTTATAGTTCCATTTCTATCAGCGGTTTTAGTGGAGGTTATACCTGCATCGTTTTCTATTAAAGCAGGTTTTATTTTCCTCCTGATACAGATGTTTCTATTAGGTAATATTGCTAATACTGTATTTTCTACAAGGTTCTTATATTATCCAGTAGAAAACATCTTTTTTATTGCCGACCCTTTAAGTTTTATATTTGGAGCGACTTCTGTTTTTATAGGGATATTTATATATTTGTTTGCAATGGGGTATTTTGCTAAAGAAGATCATTCTGAACAGCAAAAATTTTCTTTCTGGGGACTTGTTTTTGTGGGGAGTATGATGGGGGTGGTATTTTCTGATAATCTCATCTCCCTTTATCTTTTCTGGGAACTTGCGGGGCTTTGCTCGTGGAAACTTATTGGTTTCTACAGGAAAGATGAACATCTCCTTAAGGCAGATAAAGCATTCCTTATTACCAGTGCAGGAGCTGGTTTTATGCTTCTGGGATTTGTATATGTTTACATAACTACTGGTTCTCTAAGTATTTCTCAGATAATAGGGCAGGAGATACCTCCTTTTGTCTTTGCACTAATATTTTTAGGGATTCTAACAAAGTCAGCCACTTTCCCCTTCCATACATGGCTTCCTGATGCCTCTGTAGCCCCAACACCTGTTACATCATTCCTTCACGCAGCAGTACTTGTTAAGATAGGAGTATATGGACTAGCGCGGATTTTCGGGGCAACGCTTACTGTATCTGGAAATGTTATATGGGCAGGATATCTTGCTCTATTCAGCAGTGTTGCTGCGGGTATTATTGCTTTAAGAGAGACAGATATTAAAAAAATTCTTGCTTTTTCCACAGTAAGCCAGTTAGGATTTATGATAGCAGGGCTTATGATGTTTAATCCTATTGCTACTCGTGGAATTGTTATATTTTATGTAGCACATGCACTGGGTAAGGGATGTCTATTTCTATGTGCAGGAATTACAGAAAAACTATTTGGGACAAAAGATATAAGGCAGATGGGAGGGTTGATGAAAAAATCACCGCTTGTTACATATGCTTTTATCTTCAGTATGTTTTCTGTTGCAGGTATTCCACCATTACCTGGTTTTTATGGAAAACTTGAGGCAATAACAGGTATGCTTATAAAGAGACATATATTCTATGGGCTTATTGCAATACTTACATCAGCACTAACCCTTCTTTATATGGTTCGTTTATTCAGGTATGTATTTATGGGGGATGTAAAAGAAGTAGATACAACAGGGAAAGGATTTCCCTTTATGGTTGTCTCTGTGGTAATTTTAGCAACTATTTCATTATTATTCGGTATTATGCTGGTGATAAGATAGGAGGAGAAAGTTGAATGTAAACATATGGTTTCTTCCGGTTGTTATAAGCTTCGGGATTGCTTTCGTTCATCTGCTTATTCAGGGGGCAGGAAGGAATATAAGGAAGTGGGTATCTCTCCTTGGGGTTCTGGCAGTGCTGTTTTCATGTTTCTATTCAATGTATGTAAACTATGACATTCTTTCCAGTGGAGAGAAACTCGGACTCTTATTCGCAATACTTATTTCTTTCATAGGATTGTGCAGTGTATCTTTTTCTCAGTGGTACAATTCGGAAGTAAACTTTGTATATGATGGGTTGTTATTCCTCTTTCTCGGGGGTATGTTGGGTGTAGTACTTTCCCATTCACTCATTGCTCTGTATATATACTGGGAAATAATGACAATAGCAAGTTTCTTTCTTGTACTTTTCGCTGATACAGATGAGGCAAGAAGTGCTTCTCTTAAATATATTATTATGACAGGTGTAGGAAGTATATTTCTACTTTTCGGGATATTAGGAATATGGCTATTAGAAGAAAATCTTTTATGGAAACATATATTTTTCTTTTCTATCCTTTTAGGGACAGGTGTCAAAGTGGGGATATTCCTGCTTAACTCATGGCTTCCTGATGCATATACTTCTGCTCAAACACCTATATCTGCATTGTTTTCTGGTGCAATGAGTAAAACAGGGATATATGCACTGATACGCTTTTACTTTGTTATATTCAAACCATCATGGTCTATCGGATGGGAGACAGTAATGTTGCTTCTCGGTATCTTTACACTTTTGGGAGGTGTTTTTTTAGCACTTATCCAGCATGATATAAAACGACTTCTTGCATATCATAGTATCAGTCAGATTGGATATATCTTTCTCGGTATTGCCTGTGGAACCCAGATAGGACTTGTCGGAGCTCTTTATCACACAATCAACCACGCTATATTCAAAAGTTTACTCTTCCTCGGTGCGGGGGTACTTATAAAAGCAACTGGTTCAAGGAATTTAGAGGATTATGGCGGATTATTCAGGAAACTACCAGTTACATTTATGGTAATGACAGTTGCAGCATTTTCAATATCAGGGATACCACCTTTTAATGGTTTTGTATCAAAGTGGATTATATATCAGGCACTTCTAATAAAGAACAATCCTATTTCTACATTTGCATTCATTGCAGCACTTTTAGGAAGTGTGTTAACACTTGCATCTTTTGTAAAGGTTATTAATGACTCCTTTATGGGTGTAAGGAAAAAAGAGATAACAGGAGAAAAATTAGAGGGTAGTCCTTTTATGAATATACCTATGATATTACTTGCTATTGGGTGTTTACTTTTTGGTTTATATCCTGGATTTGTGACAGAGAAGTTTTTATTCCCTGCTATAGGTGAATATGTAATGCTAAATATTAATCTCATACAGATGGCTTCTTATTATGGAGTGCTGGCAATCATCATCCTTGCTTTGTTATTTGTCGTAGGTAGGAGATGGATTAAACAGGTGAGAAGGACAGAGGTATTTGTAGGGGGCGAGGTTATTTCTGATAAGATAACTGCTTTTGATGGAGCGCACTTCTATGGGACGGTTAAAGAAATAACACCTCTTAAAAAATTTTATACACTTGATACCATGGGATTGCTTGATATATACCAGAATTTTCTGAAATTACTGCCTAATGCTGGGAAGTTTTTTATCAATATCGCTGTAATGGCAGTTGATTTTATATATAACAGAGGAAGTTTATTTTTAAATCTATGGGTTGAACGGCTAAAGTTATTACAGAATGGACTTTTAGCAAAGTATCTTGTATGGTTTTTTGCAGGGCTTATAATTATAATGGAGGTTATAAGAAGATGATGCTTAATACACCACTTTTAATTGTGTTGATGCTTCTTATGACAGTGGGGTGTGTTATATCTATTGTAGCAAGGAGTTTGACATCGTCTGTTGTTTCTATGGGAACTGCGGGACTTATATTAAGTATTCTGTTTTTACTTTTGGGAGCACCTGATATAGCAATTGTTCAGGTTTTTGTAGAGATAGTGGCTTTGATTATACTCCTTTCTACAATAAGGCGTGAAACGAGAGCAGATATGTCCACATCTGGATTGTACGGGGTGGTAACTCTGATAGTTCTGGCATTATTCCTGTTTGTTTTTATGATCCATGGAACCGAGGTTGTCAGACCTTTTGGACAGCCGGTAATCACTATGGGGGCAGAATATCTAAAGGCATCTCCTTCTCTTCTGAAGGCACCTAATACTGTAACTGCGATAGTGCTGGACTTTAGAGGATATGATACATTAGGAGAGGCAACCGTTATATTTACAGCGATAGCAGGGGTTGTAGTGCTCTTAAGGGTAAAGGGGAGGAAGGATGAAAAATAATGGAATGAGTGAGATTGTTCAGGGTATAGCGAGAATTGTATTTCCTTTTATAGTTCTTTATGGATTGTCTCTTGTCCTCTATGGGCATATTACACCAGGCGGTGGCTTTTCAGGTGGAGTAGTTCTCACAGGTGGAGTTGTTCTGCTTCTTCTTGCCTTTGGAAAGGAATATGTTTTCAGATTCTTACCTATAAATGTTACAAAATCCCTTGACAGTGCAGGTGCATTGGGTTTTCTTGCAGTTGCTATATCTGGACTGGCAGGAGGTGTATTTTTCTATAACCTGCTTCCTAAAGGGAATATGTTCAAACTATGGAGTGCAGGAACAATTATAATCAGTAATATAATGATAGGTCTGAAGGTTGCTTCCGCACTATTTGTTGCCATAGCAATTCTTTCTATGGCACGGTTAATAAGAACAGATGAAGGGATTAAATATAAACAGAGTATGGAGGAAGAAAAATGATTGTCTATATACTTGTTGCCCTGATGTTTTTTACAGGACTTTATGGAATTATTGCAAAGAAAAACATCATAAAAATTATTGTAGGAATAAATATTGTTGGGTATGCTACCAATATTATATTTGTACTTTTAGGTTATAAATGGGATGGGATTGCGCCTATCCTTACAGAAAATATGACGGTCAACACTTTTTTAGAAAAAGCGGTGGACCCATTACCACAGGCACTTGTTCTTACATCAATTGTCATAGACCTTGCATTTGTTGCATTTCTTGCAGCACTTGCCATACGGCTTTTTGAAAAATATGAAACTTTTGATATGGATAAGATAAGGAGATTGAAAGGATGAACAATCTTATTATTCTTCCTGTGGCAATATATTTGGGGGCTGGATTTCTCATATCTCTACTTTTAAGGAAAGATGAAAAGTCCGCCGGGATAGTAGCGATATCTTTTGTCTTACTTGCTACTATAACATCAATAATTTTTGGTATAGATGTATTTACCAATGGAAGAATTGTATATTTTGTAGGTGGCTGGGAAAAACCATTAGGCATAGTTCTTATGGTTGACCCTCTTTCTTCTTTATTCATTATAATGACAAATTTTATTGCCCTTCTTATAATGATATACTCGTTTGTTTATATAAGGAAATATACAGAGACATCCTATTTTTATATTATTTTTCTGATTATGCTTGCAGGTATGAATGGTGTGCTTATCAGTATGGATATATTCAACATATATGTCTTCTTTGAAATTGCATCAATTGCATCCTTTATTCTTGTAGCTTTTGGACTTAGAGCAGAGGAACTTGAGGCATCAATGAAATATACGGTCATGAGTTTTATTGCTTCTACAATGATACTTTTTGCTATTGCACTTATCTACGGATTTACAGGGACACTTAACATAGCAACATTTATGTCTGAGACCGCAGGGCTTTCTACCTCACATCTCTGGTTCCTTGCAGGACTTCTCTTATCTGGTTTTGCGCTTAAGGCCGCTCTTGTACCTTTTCATACATGGTTACCTGATGCACATTCTATGGCACCTGCACCTATTTCTGCCATACTTTCAGGTATGTTCATAAAAGTTATAGGACTTTATGTGCTCATACGGATTACCAACAATATATTTATAATATTGCCTCAGATAAGAATCTGTTGCTTTTACTATTCGGAATATTGTCAATGGTTTTCGGAGGACTTATGGCATATGGACAGCGAAATATAAAACGACTTTATGCATACTCAACCATAAGTCAGATTGGATACTGTGCTATAGGATTGGGTATAGGCGGATATCTGGGGAATCTGGGTGTACTTATGCATTTTATTGCACATGCATTCTCAAAGGCACTTCTTTTCTTAAATATAGGAGCTATTGAATATGTTACAGGTTCTACAGATATGGAACAATTAAAAGGACTGAATGATAAGATGCCTGTAACAACACTTTTAGGGAGTACAGGAATGTTAGGTATTGCAGGTGTACCTCCTATGGGTAATTTCTGGAGTAAACTTATCATAATAATTGCAGCAGTGCAGGCAGGTTATCCAGGAATAGCGGTTTTATGTATTGTTGTATCTATTATTACTCTGGGGTATTTCCTTAAATTACAGAGGAATGTTTATTACAACAGAGTTGAAGAGCCAATAAAACAAGAAGCACCAAAAACACTTCTTTTCCCTATGGTAGTTCTTGCAATACTGGTATTTATATCAGGGATATTACTTATTCCTGGTATAAGAGAAAAAACACTGGATAGGTCTGTATCTGTTATGGAGAGTTTTTCCTATATGGATATTAAAATAGGAGAGAACAGATGAACTACCTTATTGTTTTTATACTTTTGTTTGGTATATGGAAGATTTTAACATGGAGCAATGAACCAGGTAATTATATTGCAGGTATTCTGGTTTCTCTTTTCGTCACACTTCTTTATGGAAGAGAATTTCCATATCATCCTGAACATACATTCCAGATAAGACGATATTTTGCTTTTGTAAAGTTCATCTTTGTATTTATCTGGCAGATGATAAAGGCAAACTTTATTATGGCATATCGTATCTTAAGTCCGGGACCTCCTATCAAGCCAGGTGTTGTAAAGATACCATTATATCTTAAATCACCACTTGGAAGGATTATACTGGCAAATTCCATAACGCTTGCTCCTGGAACATTTACTATGGATATAGATGAAGAGTTTTTATATGTCCACTGGATATATGTTGAAACGACAGATCCTATAAAGGCAGAAGAGTTAATATGTGGAAAGGCCCAGAAGATATTGAAGGAGGTATTTGAATGATTCTTGTATTCGCTTTTCTTGCTTTATGTGTATCTATATGTGTCTATAGAGTATTTAGAGGTCCGAGAGCAGCAGATAGAATGGTGGCTATTGATATACTCGGTATTATTATAATTATATTCTGTGTGTTCCTTTCTCTTGCAACCGGTTCAGAGTGGTATATGAGTATAGCCATTGCCTGGTCTATTATAGGATTTGTAAGTACTATCACACTTGCAAAGTTCTTAGAAGGGAGGAATTTAGATGATTGATATTCTTTTCTATATAGTTATGGCTATTGGATTATGTTTTGTCCTTCTCGGATGTATCGGACTTTTAAGGATGCCTGATGTATACTGTCGTCTACAGGCAGCTACAAAGTGTGTAACACTCGGTACAGGGAGTGTCCTTTTAGCTACTATAATAAAAACCGGATTTTCTGCTATAGGGATGAAAGCACTTATATGTCTTGTATTTCTATTTTTAAACTCACCTACTGCAGCACATGCACTCGCGAGGGCAGCAGATATATCAGGTATCAAGATATGGGAAAAACCTGGTGATGAGAAGATATATCCTGCAAAACCAAGACCTACTATAGATATTGATAAAGAATAACCCTCCATACCCTCTCTACGAGGGAAAAGGGGAAAAAGAGGAGAAGTTTTTGTTTATGCATGAATTATCTATAAGCCAAAAAATTTTAGAGATTCTTGAAAAAATTAGAAAAGAGCGAAATATCTCTGCATTCCATAGAATAAACCTTACTGTTAATCCTTTAAGTTGCATAGATGAAGAAAATATAAACTTTACTTTCCATGCCCTTACAAAGGATAACCCCTTTTATAAAAATGTAAAAATATATATAAGGAGGAGTGAAAACCCATCCTCTAAAGAATTTATACTGGAGAATGTGGAGATAGAAGAAAATGTTTGAAGGTGTTTTTTTAAAGATATATAATTAACAAAAAAATTAATTGTTGTTTATAATATATAAAATGAAAGAAATAAAAATAATAGAGGTAGGTACAAGCATATTTGAAGAGAATGAGAGAATTGCAGAAGAAAACCGTATATTATTAAATGAAAGCGGTACATTTGCTGTTAATGTTATGGGTTCCCCTGGTTCCGGAAAAACCTCCTTGCTTGAAAAGACCATATCCGAACTGAAAAGCAGATTCTCATTCAGTGTAATAGAAGGGGATATAAAAGGGTGTATTGATGCGGAAAGGATAGCGAGATTAGATATCCCTGTAGTACAGATAAACACAGGTGGTGCTTGTCATCTGGATGCTTTTATGGTAAAAAAAGGATTTACACAAATTTCTCTTAAAGAAACAGATATTGTGTTTATAGAAAATGTAGGAAACTTAGTGTGCCCTGCTGAATTTGATATAGGTACATCTTTAAATGTGGTGGTATCAAGTGTGTCGGAAGGAGAAGATAAACCACTGAAGTATCCCCTAATGTTTAAGAGAGCAGATGTATGTATTCTTAACAAGATAGACCTTATGCCACATACAGATTTTAATTTAAGTGTATTCAAAAAGTATCTTAAAGATATATCATCTGCTAAACTCATACCTCTTTCAATAAGGACAGGAGAAGGGATTTCTGACTGGATAAAAACACTATCTGATTTTACTTTAAATCGGATTATTGAGCAACCGGAAACAATATCACTCACATGGGAAGGGAGAATTGTTATTATTGGGATGGGAGACCGCCTGAAAGCGGATGATGGCGCTGGTTCTATTGTTACAGAAAAACTTACAAAGATAATAAAAAGGAAGGATGTAAAAATTATTGATGCAGGGAGTTCTGTGGAGAACTATATAGGTGTTATTGAAAAATTCAGACCTAATACAGTGGTTGTTATAGATGCTGTGGATTTTGGAGGAAAACCAGGAGAGATAAAGGTGATTGAGTATGACCAGATAGAAGAGACAACACCATCCACACACAGTATCTCTCTTACATTGATTTTAAAACATATACATAGAGAAATAGGTGCAAACTGTAAAGTTATAGGTATACAGCCTAAAAAAATAACCCTTTCTGAAGAGTTGTCCATTGAAGTTGAAGATGCTATAAGGAAAATTATAAATTATATTTCCTGTGAACTATGTAGATAATAAGGAGGAAAAATAGTTTTAAATATTCCCCTGTTCTTATCCTTCCCATACAAAAATTTGACAGAATCTTATAATCATAGTATATTTAATACAAAAAAATTATAAATTTTGTGCACTATGATATATAAAATTAACGATGATAAAAGATACACTGATATTGCAGAAAAGGGAAATAGAGAAAAGAAAATGTGAAAGGTTTATTGAAAGAGATGAGGTACAACGGCTTAAAGGGTTGCTTGCCAATGACCTTATCAAGGTGATTACAGGACCAAGAAGGGCAGGTAAATCATTTCTCGGATTTAATCTCCTTTTCAGTACAGGTAGTTTTGGATATGTAAACTTTGATGATGAGAAACTGATAGATATAAAGGACTATGATGCAATATTAACTGCTGTAAACTCTGTCTATAACAATCCGAAATTTGTTCTTTTTGATGAAATACAGAACCTTCCTAAATGGGAATTATTTGTCAACCGTCTTCAGAGACAGGGATATAACCTTGTTATCACAGGCAGCAACTCTAAACTCTTAAGCAGTGAACTATCTCCTCATCTTACTGGTAGGCATATATCTGTGACGATATTTCCCTTCTCCTTTAATGAATTTCTCAAGTTGGAGAATAAAGAACTTACCACACAGGAAATAAGGGGAAAACTTTATGAGTATTTAAGACATGGTGGATACCCTGAACCACTTATAAAAAATATAGACCATAAAGAATATCTATCAACATTATTTAATTCCATTATCTATAAGGACATTGTTAGAAGATTTAAAATACGGCTTATTCCTGCTGTAGAAAATCTTGCTTTTTTCCTCCTTTCAAACGTAAGTAGAGAATTTTCATATAACACATTAAGCAGAATAACAAAATGTAAGAGTGTGCATACAGTAGAAAAGTATCTGAACTACCTTGAGGAGTCATTTATATTCTTCCGTATCCACAGATTTTCACCCAAAATGGAAGAGAAATTAAGTTCAAACAAAAAGATATACTGTATAGATAATGGATTTATACATTTTGTAGGACATACCAATAAAGATACAGAATTCCTTTGTGAAAATGCTGTTGCAGTGAAACTTAAGAAGAACGAAATGAACGGTGGAGCCAATGTATATTACTGGAAGCATCCTCTACGGCAGGAGGTGGATTTTGTTCTTAAGTCCGGTACAGAGATTATTCAACTTATTCAGGTATGTTATAATCTAAAAGATGTAAAAGTGGTGGAATTAAAGGAGAGGGCACTTATCAGGGCGAGCAAGGAATTGAAGTGTAATGACCTTTTGATAATCACTGATGAGTATGAAGGAGAGAAAGAGGTTGAGTGGTTCGGGATAAAAGGGGAAATAAAATATCTTCCTCTGTGGAAGTATCTTTTACAGGAGTGAGATGATGGAAAAGAAGATACTGATAAAGGCAGGCAGTATTGTGGTAAAAGGCATAATGAAAGATACGGGTCTGGCAGAGAAGATTTATAATGCACTTCCATTTACCTCAAAGGCACGGCTATGGGGAAAGGAGATATACTTTGAGATACCTGTAGCAAGTGGAATTGATGAGCCAGTGGAAGAGGTAGAAAAAGGTGATATTGCATACTGGCCAGAAGGAAGATGTATGTGCCTTTTCTTCGGTCCAACACCTATAAGTAAGGGAGAAAAGCCCATACCTGCAAGTTCTGTTGAAGTTGTAGGGAAAATAACTTCTGACCTTAATGAACTGAATAAGGTTCGCTCAGGTGAAAAGGTCATTATAGAGAAGGATTAAGGATAATACCTTCCGTCCTTGATATGTGAGAGAAATGGCACTCCTGAAAAGAAGGGTAAAGGTTTTTATTGAAGGCAGGGTTCAGGGGGTTGGATTCAGACCTTCTGTCTTCAAGTATGCTGTTGAGAACAGGTTGACTGGTTTTGTATGTAATACTGCAGATGGGTTATATATAGAAGTAGAAGGTTTTATAAAGAATATAGAAAAATTTATTGAAAAGATAAAGAGAAACCCACCGGTTCGCGCACATATTAACAAAATCTCTGTCATATACACAAATCCTATCAATAGTGAAAAGACATTCAGAATAATTGGAAGTAGATATACATCAGAAAAGATAAAAATTGAACTTTCTCCTGATATTGCTATATGTAATGAATGTCTGAAAGAGTTATTTAATCCTGAAGACAGGAGATATCTGTTTCCTTTTATCAACTGCACAAATTGTGGACCACGGTTTACCATTACAGAAAAACTTCCCTATGACAGAGAAAATACAACTATGAAGATATTTAAGATGTGTCCTGAATGTCTAAAAGAATATAATAACCCTGCTGATAGAAGGTTTCATGCACAGCCGGATTGCTGTTTTGTCTGTGGTCCTGATGTTTTTTTAATTAAAGATGAGATTCTGGCAAAAGGTATAGAAGCAATAAAAAGGTCCGCAGAACTTATAAACAAAGGATACATTGTTGCGGTAAAAGGGACAGGGGGATATCATCTTATCTGTGATGCAAAAAATAGCAAGATAGTAAATAGATTAAGAGAAATAAAAAACAGGGGAGATAAGCCTTTTGCTCTTATGGCAAAGGATATAAAAACAGCAAAACAATACTGCTTTATAAGTAGTGTAGAAAAAAAGTTATTAGTTTCGTGGCAAAGTCCCATAGTTCTTTTAAAGAAAAAAGAGAATTGTACTCTTCCAGAAGAAATAGCCCCTTCTAACAGATATTTAGGATTTTTTCTTCCTTATACACCTGTCCACCACCTCCTATTTTTCTTTAACTGCCCTGATGTAGTTGTTGCTACCAGTGCCAATATTGCGGATAGCCCGATTATCTTCAAGGATAACAAAAAAGAAATGGAAAAACTTACTTATATTTCTGACTATATCCTTACAAACAACCGTCCTATAAAGACCGGATGTGATGATTCTGTGGTGAGGGTTGCCCCTGATAAAAACATATATATGATAAGAAAGGCACGGGGATATACACCTGATATGATAAAAACAGCTATTTCTTTCAAAAAAGAGGTCTTTGCTGCAGGAGCAGAAGAGAAGAATACATTTGCTTTTGGTAGAGATAATAGTATTATTTTAAGTCAGCATACAGGTAATCAGGAAGATGCAGAGACACTGAATTTTTATTATGAAACATTTGAACACTTTGTAAGAATTTTTGGTTTTTCTCCGGAAATAGTTGCCCATGACCTTCATCCTGACTATCTACCTACAAAGTTTGCACTGGATATGGCTAAAAGAAATGGGTTGAAGACCATAGGTATTCAGCATCACCACGCACATATTGCTTCTTGTATGCTTGATAATAATCTTAAGAATGAAAAGGTTATAGGTGTTGCGCTGGACGGAACTGGTTATGGAGAAAAAGGGGATATAAGAGGGGCAGAGTTTTTAATTGCTGACTATAGAACTTATGAGCGGTATGCTTACCTTGACTATATAACACTTCCAGGTGGAGAGAAGGCAATTAAGGAGGTCTGGAGGATAGGGCTGTCTTTGCTGTACAAAACCTTTGGTAATGAAATTTTCAATCTTAAAATCCCATTTATTGAAAGATATAGAAGTAAGACAGAATTCATACTGGATATGTTTAAGAAAGATATAAACTGTGTACCTGTCTCAAGTATGGGACGTCTTTTTGATGGGGTTTCTTCAATACTTGGTATAAGTGAAAACATTACCTATGAAGCACAGCCAGCAATAGAACTTGAAATGATAGCAAAAAAGACAGAGGGGAAACCCTATAAATATGGAATAAGAGAAGAGAGTAGTTTAATAATAGACCTGTTGCCTTTAATAAAAAGCATTGTAGATGATATAAAAAGTGGTATATCTACGGAAAAAATCTCATATAAGTTCCACAGAACTATATCAGCAATAATTACCAGGATATGCAAACGAATAAAAGAAGAAAGAGGGATATATAGAGTGGTTCTTTCAGGAGGTGTATTTCAGAACAAACTTTTACTTGATATTGTATGGAAGGAATTGCAAGAAAACAATTTTTCTGTCTTCTGCCACCATAACCTTCCAACAAATGATGGATGTATCTCCGCAGGTCAGTCAGTTATAGCACTTTACTCTCAATACCGAGAGTAGGGAATGCTTCTTTTATATTTGTTTCTAATTTACCAAACTCTTCTTCTACTTTTGAGTGGGCTATATATCTCATCTTTACGATATTTTCTCTGATATGAAGATTATGAATTTTTTCTATGGATATTCCTTTTTCAATTGCCTGTGATGCATACTGGTAGAAGAGTATGATAGTTTTTAACATCCTGTATTGTTTCTTTAGTGTTGTATATGCATCCCTTTCATCAAATGCACTCTGGTGTAGAAAGTCCTCCCTGATGCTTCTGGCGGTTTCAAGGATAAGACGGTCCTGTGCAGAAAGTGTCTCCATACCTACAAGTCGGACTATCTCTAAAAGTTCTGCTTCCTTTTCAAGTATAGAAAGTGCTGTCTGTCTGATAGAAGTAAAATCCGATGCTATATTATTTTCAGAATATTTCTTAAGATTTTCTATATACAGGGAATAACTTGTAAGCCAGTTTATTGCAGGGAAGTGCCTCTGGTAAGCAAGCCGGTCATCCAGTCCCCAGAATACCTTTACTACTTTCAGTGTCATCTGTACCACAGGGTCTGTAAGGTCTCCTCCGGGTGGACTGACAGCACCTATTACGGAAAGAGTACCTTCTCTGTTGCCGAGACATAGACATCTTCCTGCCCTTTCATAAAAAGAGGCAACAGATGTTCCTAAATAGGCAGGATATCCTTCCTCGCCAGGCATTTCCTCAAGTCGTCCTGATATCTCTCTCAGTGCCTCTGCCCACCTGCTTGTAGAGTCAGCCATAAGTGCAACAGAATAACCCATATCCCTGAAATACTCTGCAATTGTTATACCTGTATAAATAGATGCTTCTCTTGCAGCAACAGGCATATTAGATGTATTCGCAATAAGAACTGTCCTCTCCATAAGAGGTCTTCCACTTTGAGGGTCTTGCAATTCAGGGAACTCTATAAGGACATCTGCCATCTCATTTCCTCTTTCTCCACAGCCGATATACACAACCACCTGTGCATCTGCCCACTTGGCTATTTGATGCAATACCACTGTTTTGCCAGAGCCAAATGGACCAGGAATACATGCGGTCCCACCTTTTGCTACAGGGAAAAGAGTATCTATTACTCTCTGTCCTGTAACGAGTGGTTCAACTGGAGGTCTTTTTTCTCTCACAGCCCTTTTGGCACGAACAGGCCATCTCTGCATAAGATAAAGGGGAACATTTTTCCCCTCTTCTGTTCTTATTCTTCCTATCTCTTCTTCTACAGTAAAATCTCCTTCTTTTATATCAATAATTTCTCCATTAAAACCATATGGTACAAGGATTTTATGGACAATAATCCCTGTTTCTTGAACCTCCCCTATAATATCTCCTTCTGAAACAAAATCTCCTTTCTTTACTATCGGTTTAAACATCCATTTTTTCTCCCTGTCTAATGCAGGTATCTGGACACCCTTAAGGATGAAATCCCCTGTAGTTTCTAATCTTGATAGGGGCCTTTGAATTCCATCAAATATATTTGATAAAAGACCGGGTCCGAGTTCTACCATTAATGGTTCTCCCGTACCAAATACAGGGTCACCCACCTTTAATCCTTCTGTTTCTTCATATACTTGAATAGAAACAGTATTACCTTCTATCCGTATTATCTCTCCTATAAGTTTTTCTTCCCCCACTCTTACAACATCATACATCCTTGCACTCTTCATCCCTTCTGCCTGAACAAGTGGTCCACTCACCTTTACAATCTTTCCTTTATCCTCCATTTTTCATCCTTTCATTCCTGTTGCTTTTTTAATAAGTTCTTCCACTATCTGATAGCCCTTTCCTTCATTTGATTTCAATGAAGGGATAACAATAACTTTTTTCTCTATTACATATCTATTAAAAAGGTCTCTGTCAAAAACCTCCTCTGTAATGAATATAACACCATATTCAGAACGATTGAGATTTTCTATTATTGTAAGTGCTTCATTCTTACTATTGGCAGAGAAAATATCTGCACCGAATAATTTAAAAAATTCAATACTTCCTTCTTCTCCTATAAAGGCAATTTTTGTTTCTTTTCTCATTTATACTTTATATATCTCTTTATTATCCCTGACAGATTCCTCGCTATCTCTTCCATCCCTGCCGGTGAAGGATGGACGAGGTCCCTACACAGTCCAGACCATGACTTTAAAAGCTTTCTTCCATCAATGTGGATTACTTTCTCCGAATTCATTGCCGTGGCAACTTCCTTAACTATATCTCTGTATTCCTTCTGTCTTTTTTTCTCTCCTTTACGTCCTAAATTAAAGGTAAACATATCAATACAGAACACATACTTATCAGGGTGTGCTTTTACTATCGTGGGGACAAAATACTCCACCCTTTTTCTGAATTCAGAAACACTCATGACATCATAGAACATATTTATCCCCATCTCCAGTGTGGCAAAGGCCCAGTCATTTCTACCTGCAATATAGTCAGCCATCTCTTTCTCACAGCGGGCACCACTACCAAATCCTAAGTTTATCAGGTCCAATCCAAGAAGATATGCTGTTTTCATTGCATATGTACCTGAAGGATTTATAGCACTTTCCCCCTGTGTAATGGAAGAGCCATAGGCAAGGTATCTTATTGCTGGAAGTTGTTCTTTCATGGGTGGCTCAAATTCCCCTTCAATATCTTTAATTACACAGGTTGGTCCCCAGGGGAGAATTATCCTTGTAAGTCCTGCATCAAAAGGCAATTTCTTCTTTTTTGATATCTCTTTAAGTTGCTCTATATTTTGGGGAAGGGATATCACAATTTCAGAATCATTGTTACTTATATAGCAATACTTCACAAGAAAGTTTCCCTGGTATACCTCACTAACAAAGATACCCTCTTCCTGTGATTTCAGGATAATTCTCGCAGAATTACTTTTCAAATTAAACCGTAGTTCAACACCTGCCGGCCTTATCGCTCTTGTCTGTATCCATGTACTTAAAGACATTCTTAAACTATCAGGTATCCTTGTTAACATAATCCCATCTTCTGTTTTAAGCAGTTCCGCCACATTATGCAGATACACTCCTTTATAAATCATTTTTTCTCCTTCCTTATGCTGTTAAAATTGCCAAAATATCCTATACAATTTACAATGAAAAGAAAAGTTTTTCAAGGAGAAAGTAAAGAAAGATGATTAATATTGAGAAAGGTTTGAAAAAGTATTATAACTATTTCTGTTTTTCCCCAAATGTAAGATTTGTTTTTTCTTCTCTCGCTAAAATTCAAGTTTTTCTTTTTCTATATACGCTACACCAATATCCTTATCACCTGCACCATAATAAACAAGTATATTCCCATTTTTCTCTATATTACCACAGGGATACACCACATTCGGAGTAAACCCATTTCTTTCGTTGTCCGCTTCAGGTTCAAGAACTGGTTCTTTTTGAATTCTTATAACTTTATAAGGGTTTTTACCATCTAACCAGCATATTCCTACTCTATATGTGTTATGTCTATCAACTCCGTGGAAAAACATAACCCATTTATCTCCTATCCTGATAGGTGGTCCTGCTACCCCTATCTTTTTCTCACTCCATGGCAAAGTGTCAGGTGTTAAAATTATTTTGGAAGAAGTGAATTTTTTGAAATCTTCTGTTTTTGAAAACCAGATTGACGGGACCATCCTGTGAACCAGAATAAATTGATTGTCAAACTTTTCAGGGAATAAAGCACTTGTTCTTTGTGCTATGTCCTTCATTATAACACCATGCCTGCGAAAATTTTTGAAATCAGTGGTAGTCGCGAGAGCAATTCTATCCCATCTGAATCCTACAATTACATAAATGATGTAGTATTTGTCACCTATTTTACTTATCCTCGGGTCTTCTATTCCCTCAATATCTGTCCACTCCTCATCTTCTGGTTTTAATACAGGTTCTGGAGTTCTATAAATGACATTAAAACCATCCTCTGAAACAGCAAGTCCCAATCTTGAGACAGGCCATCCTGAAGCACTCGTCATCATATCAGTGCCTCCTGCCCTGTAAAGGATATAGACCTTACCTTTATAAATTTCCACCCCAGGATTGCAGACCTGGGTACATTCCCAGTTATTATTTTTATTAATCCTCAGTATCGGATTGTTTTTATATCTTGTTAAATATACAGTATCCATCATCCCCTCCCATAATTTTAAGTTTATATTTTACCCTATAACAAAAAAATAACTATTTCTGATTAACGAATTGCCTGATATTATCTCACAAGTATAAGATTTGTCAAATCCAGATAGCATTTTCTGGATTCTACATAATACCTATCTTTTGTTTCCAGCAATTTATTCTTTTATGTGTATGTGTCATCTTTTTCTTAAAAAGTGGTTTAAAGTTGCCAAAATATTCCATAAAATTTACAATGAAAAGAAAAGTTTTTCAAGGAGAAGAAAAGTGGAGATAACAACAGGTATTGATATTGTAGATATAGAAAGGTTTGAAATGGTAGTAAAAAGATATGGAGAGAGATTTATAAGAAGGATATATACCAGAAGAGAACTGGAGCACCTCCCTGAAATAAATAGTCATTTCTACATGGCTGTCTCATTCTCTTTTAAAGAAGCCATCTGGAAGGCGCTACCCGATGAGAAACAGAAAGAATTTTACTTTAAGGACATTGAGATTATATGGAAGAAAGGGAAACCAATCCCTCTGTTGAAAGAAAAAGAAGATATTCAAGGGCTTACCCTTAATTTTTTAAAGAGAAGTAAAAATATTATAACCACTGCGATTTTTATTCAATTTTGAGATTTGTCTTATTATGTTGTTGCACTATAGCCGGAAAAGATAGTTCTTTAATCTCAATAATGTTAAATAGATAACGGAAATATATTTTATTCATATCCATGTCTTTTAATAAACCACATTTTTACCTGTTGTACTGTAAATAAGTAAAAAGCGACGATAACTATTAAAGCAATAAAATATGTCGGTGGGGGCTGGACAAAACCAAAGTATTTTCCAAGCGGGATAAATGGTAATATCAGTCCTATTGTAACTATATAGATGGATGTAAAAATTAAAAATGGACTCGGTTTACTTTCCACAAAAGGAACTTTCCCTGTACGAATTATATGAATAACAAGTGTTTGTGTACAAAGAGATTCTAAAAACCATCCCGTATTAAATAATGGTTGATGCGCTTTAAAAACAAACCATAAGACCCCGAATGTTACAAAATCAAAAAGAGAGCTTACAGGTCCGATAAACAGCATAAATTTCTTGATGTATTCAACATTCCATGGCCTTGTCTTTATCAAATATTCTTTATCTATCTCATCTGATGGTATGGCTATCTGTGAAATATCATAGAGTAGGTTATTAAGTAATATCTGTATAGGGAGCATGGGAAGGAAAGGGAGAAATACGCTCGCCCCTGTCATACTTATCATATTTCCAAAATTTGAGCTTGCGCCCATCTTTATATATTTTAGAATATTGCCAAATGTCTTTCTCCCTTCTATAACTCCATCAGTAAGCACCAGAAGACTTTTCTTTAAAAGAATAATATCCGCTGATTCTTTTGCTATATCCACCGCATTATTAACTGAAATTCCCACATCAGCAGTTTTTAGTGCTGGAGCGTCATTGATGCCATCGCCAATATAACCAACAATGTGTTTATTATCGTGCAAAGCATGAATAATCCGCTCTTTCTGGAGAGGAGAAAGTCTGGCAAAGACAGTTGTTTTTTTTACTAACTCTCGCAAATCCTCTTCACTCATTTTTTCTATCTGTTCGCCTGTAGTACAACCTTTAATATTGAGTCCTACCTCAAGACATATTTTTTTAGTAACTAATTCATTATCACCGGTTAAAACCTTAAAATCTATACCAAGATTCTTCAATGTTTCTATGGTTTTTCTAGCAGATGGTTTTGGTGGGTCAAGAAAAGCAATGTATCCTTTAAGAATCAAATCATGTTCGTCATCTGTAGTATATTTATCTTTGGGTTGTTCAAAATCCTTATAGGCTATAGCTAAAACACGAAAACCCTCTGCACTGAGGTTATCATATTGTGTTTTTAATTCAGTAAGAATTAGATTTCCTTCTCCTAATTCAAGAATCTCACCATCAATTTCAAATTTGGTACATCGCTTGTATATTTCCTCCGGAGCCCCTTTAACAATAATTCTGTGTTTACTATCGTTCTCAATAACTACAGACATGATTTTACGGGAGAAGTCAAATGGAACCTCGTCAACTTTTTTATATTGCTTGACTAATAATTTTTCATGTTTGATTACTGCCCGATCCAAGATATTTTTGAGACCTGTCTGATAATAACTATTTATATAAGCGAACCGTAATACATCATCGTCCTCTTTCCCCACTATATCACAGTGATGTTCAAGGACAATTTTATTTATAGTCAGGGTGCCCGTCTTATCAGTACAAAGGACATCCATCGCACCGAAGTTTTGAATAGCATTAAGACGTTTGATAATGACACCTTTTTTTGACATTACAATAGCACCTTTAGAAAGATTGATTGCTACAAGCATAGGAAGCATTTCTGGAGTAAGTCCTACAGCAACTGAAAGGGCGAATAAGAAAGATTCCAGGATATTACCTTTATTCAAAGCATTTATGCTGAAAATTACAAGCACCAGTATTATCATGAAGCGAATCATCAACCATGTAAATTTACGAATACCCTTGTCAAAACTGCTTGTTGCTGTTATGGTAGTCAGTTTACGTGAAATTTCCCCGAACTGAGTAGAAAGGCCTGTTTTAAGAACAATACCAAGCCCTGTCCCACTCACTACACTTGAGCCCATGAAAGCAATGTTGGTTAAATCTGTAGGAGAACGTTTAGAGGAGAGAGGTACTTCCACTGTTTTTTCAACAGCAAAAGATTCTCCTGTAAGAGATGCCTGATTTATAAACAAGTCCTTAGCTGAAATAATCCTTAAATCTGCTGGTATCATATCACCAGCAGAAAGTTCTACAATATCTCCTGGTACAATTTCCCTGATGTTGATCTCACGAGGTTTGCCATTACGATAAACTGTTGCAGTTGTACGTACCATCTCTATCAGTTTTTCAACTTCCCTGCTTGCGCGATGCTCTTGTATAAAGGAAAGTAAGACACTTATCAATGCCATAGCAATTACCAGAATGGCACTTATTTTCTCACCGAGAATAATAGAAAAACCTGCGATGATAAGAAGTACTATAACAAGAGGATTTAAAAACTTAGAGAAAATTTCAAAGATAATTGTCCGTTTTTTTCTCCGTGCAGGTTCGTTATAACCATATTGTTCAATCCTCTCTTTAGCCTGAGAGTCATTTAAGCCCTCTGCCGAGGTACTAAGTTCCTTGAAAAGAATCTCCAGGGGGCATCCAATGTAATCAAAACTTAATACTTGTTTTTTACCATTATTGTTCAAATTTAACCTCATATGCAACCTTTCTTAATAAAGAGATTCCACCCGCGCACAACATTTTTTATATTACCACAGATGAAACTGATAGAAAAAGATAAAGGGATGGAGTGAATAGTAAAAAGATGTAATAATAGTTTTTTACTTCTGACTTACCAGCTGGTATGTGTCAAAGGCAATACGGAGTTCTTCATTGGTGGGAATAACAAAGACCTTTACCTTAGAATTTTCTGCACTGATTTTCTCTTCCTTTGCGAATGCTTTATAATTCCTCTCACTGTCAAGGATAATCCCAAAGTTTTCAAGTCCTGAAAGTGCCCTCTCTCTTATATGAGGAACATTCTCTCCTGCACCCCCAGTAAAAACAATGGCGTCCACTCTGCCTAACACAGCCATATACATTCCGATATATTTTTTGATTCTATAACTGTAAATATCTATAGCAAGTAAAACCCTATCTTCTTCCATTTTAGAAAGAAGGTTCCTGAAATCATTGGAGATACCTGAAAGACCTAAAAGTCCGCTTTTCTTGTTCAGAAGATCATTGACCTCTTTTGCACTCAAACCCAGTGAGTCAATAAGATGGAATATTACACCGGGGTCAATATCTCCTGACCGTGTTCCCATTACAAGTCCTTCAAGCGGTGTCAATCCCATACTCGTATCCACAGAATGTCCATTTCTCACTGCTGTAATACTGCAACCATTACCCAGATGGCATGTAATAACATTCACATCATACTTCCCTTTTCCCAGAAGTTCAGCGGCACGTCTTGCTACATATCTATGAGAAGTCCCATGAAATCCATATCTTCTTATCCTGTATTTCTCATAAAACTCATAGGGTATAGCATAAAGATATGCAACAGGGGGGATGGTGGTGTGGAATGCAGTATCAAAAGCAGCAACCTGTAAACTGTCTGGGAAAAATTTCATAGAGGCCCTGATACCTGATAGGTTATGTGGATTATGGAGTGGTGCAAGGGTCTGGTATTCTTCTATCTTTTTTATAACCTCATCTGTAATGAGAACGCTTCTGTCAAAGCCCTCACCTCCATGGACAACTCGGTGTCCTACTCCTTTAATTTCTTTTACATCATTTATAACTCCAATTTCTTTATCTCCCAATGTACTTGCAATAAGAGAGAGAGCAGCAGTGTGCGTTTTTACATCTACTGATTTTCTGTAAAATAATTGTTGTTGCCCCTTTGTATATGAGAACAATGCAATCTCTTCTCCTATTTTTTCAACATTGCCTTCTGCAACCAGTTCCTCTTCCGGCATCTCAAAGACCTTAAATTTTACTGAGGAACTGCCACAGTTTATTACAAGTATTTTCATCTTCCCTTCCCATTTAGGTGTCTCTGTATAAATTCCACTGCCTTTCCCACGGTCTTAACTTGGAGTGCTGCATCTTCTTCCATCTCTATGTCAAACTCATCCTCAAAGGCAGCCACCAGTTCCAAACTTTGAACACTTTCAGCTCCTAAATCCTCAACAAATCTGCTTTCAGGAGTTATTCCTTCCTCATCTACCCCTAAAACTTCAGAGATAACCTTTTTTACTCTCGCTTCTATCTCTTTATAGTCCATCTTAACCTCCTTATCTACTTGTTTTTCTGCTTTTCTTTATGGCTTCTTTTCTCTCTTCTTCTGTAATCTCATATACAGTCCTTATGGTATCTTCTTCTTCTTTCAACCACTCTCTTTTTCTTCTTTGCATTACTGTTCTTGCAGTACATATCATCATATCCAGACCATAGCCCTTCATAAACTTGTTATTGACATACCATGTAAAAGAAGGGAAATACTTTGGTAGTATCCCGCCTGCTGTGATATTACACATCAAACCTGCGATGGTCCCTGTATTAAAAAGTGTGCCAATGCTTGTCTTTGTGTGGTCCCCAATAAAAGAACCAACTTTCAAACTACATGTATCAAATGGCTTTCCATTAAGGTAAACACAGACATTACTGTAGTCATTTTTTAAATCACTATTGGTTGTCAGTGCACCGAGATTAACAAATTCTCCTATATAACTGTGTCCTATAAACCCATCATGGTACTTATTGGAATATGAATAGAATATGGATTCTTCCACCTCACCACCTATCCTGCATACCTCTCCAAAACTATTACCTTCTCTTATATTTGCACCGGGCATAATCTGTGTTTCTTTTCCTATGTAACAGGGACCTTCTATCCTTGCGGAAGGAAATATCTCTGCACCTTTATCTATATAGATAGGACCGTGTGTAGTATCAAGAACAACAAAAGGATGTATTTTCGCTCCTTCTGCAATATAAACTGCTTTTTCATCTCCTACTATAACTGCTTCCTTATGGAATATACCTTCTATCCCCTGTTTTCCATATCTTTTGAAATCCTCTTTCAACATGCCAGGGTTATATATAATCAGGTCCCATGGATAATTAATACATCGTGTCTGTTTTTCCTCTACCTTTACGCTGCTTTTAATGTCATGGAAAAATTTCGTAATATCACCATTCCAGAACTTATGGATTGTTTCTTTTTTGAGCAGACCATAGATTATATTGTCTTTACTTTTTACAATCTTTTCTTCTGAAATAACTATCTTATCCTCTGAGGATGGTAACCATCTTCCATTTACAAAGAGTATATCGTCCTGTAGGAATGATGTGTTATTAACAGGTAGATTATATTTTCTCCCTATAAGGTCCTTAATATAATCCCTGACCCAGAATCCTTTTTCACTTTCAGTCAAAACAGACATAATTTTATCAATGAGAGTGTCGTACCCACATCTGATTTCAAATACTGCTTTAATAAATGTAATCGGTAAAAGGTCTCTCCATTTTTCATCTTCATAGATTAATACCTTCATTTTTTCTCCCCTTTCTATATACTTTTTTTTATTTCAATTGTGTTAATTAAATATTTCTTATTATAAAACTAAAAGTTTTATCAATCAATGTATATATAACTATTATGAGATTACGGAATTTAGAAAATTCTTATCCTGCTTTCTGGTAACTCTTCCACTCTCCTATTCTGTTTCTCTCTTTTTCTGTTAGGGCTCCTTCTAAAAAATGTACTCCAAATATATCTTCAAAGCCCATTATTATATTTTTAATAAGCATCTCAATGGATATACTCTTTTTGAATAATTCTTTCAGAGATATTATTTTTAAAAAGTCAACTTTCTCAATAAATATAGCATCCCATAACTCTCTGTTTATATCAATCAGTATTGAACCATGCTGTAAAAAAGCATTTTTATTTCTCCTCTGTGCAGAGCCGACAATTTTCCTCCCTTCCACCACAATATCATGTCTTGAAGAGAGAGAAAAACAGTCTCTCGTTGTGTAGGATGGTTCTTTTCCTTCTGAAAAACCACGTATCTCTGCCTTGATACCAAGATATTCCAGTCCCTTTATAATGCCCTCGCATACAGTTATATATGAAGATAAAGGCATACCAAAAGAGTAGTGATTTTTTACATTTCCACAGAAAGAGTAGGTGAGTTCTATATCATGGAATATGGCACTTCCACCAGTAGGCCTCTTTACAATAGGGATATTATGGGTACTACAGAATTCTGTGTTTATTAAATCATTAGTACTTTGATTATATCCAACGGATACAGCAGGAGGATTCCACTGATAAAAACGGATTACAGGAGTACTTTCTCCTGAAGATGTTGATTGCCATAAAGCATAATCAACCCCCATATTTTCTTCCGGAGACATAACACCAGATATAATAAGTCGCCATTTTTTCATAGATCCCTTAAATTTAGAAAATTAGGAAATTTGAAGATTATACATATCAATATTTAGTACCCCTGGCCCGACTCGAACGGGCGATAATCTCAGGAGGGGGGTTCTCACCCCCCTTCCTGATATAGTTCTCCCCCCATAACAAACTCAGGGGAACGTTACCTTTCCCCTGAAACCCTTTTCGTCGCCCTTTTATCTGTTTATACAAAATCTACCAATCTGTGAATATACTCATCTGTTAATATTTTAGTACCCCTGGCCCGACTCGAACGGGCGACACGCGGTTTAGGAAACCGCTGCTCTGTCCTTCTGAGCTACAGGGGCAAATAATAAAATTAAAATTTTAATTATTCAGCATTATTTCTCTGCCCTATATTATATATTGAACACTCATTAAAATTCAAGGAATTCGTTGTTCCTCATCTGTTTCCAGAATAGAATTTTTCTTAATAGAGAAAAGAAAGCATCTTCTTATAATAATCATACCTTTATGGAAGGAATATCACTCAGCGAGTATGTAAGCAAACATAAGAGGGGCTACTATTGTAGCATCACTTTCAATGATGAATTTAGGTGTATCTACCCCTAACTTTTCCCATGTAATCTTTTCGTTCGGGATAGCACCACTGTAAGAACCATAAGATGTGGTACTGTCAGATATCTGGCAGAAATATCCCCAGAGTTTACATTGTTTCTTCATATCCTGCCTGATGAGAGGGACAACACATATAGGGAAGTCCCCTGCAATACCTCCTCCTATCTGAAAAAATCCAATACTTGTATCTTTTGAGTTTGCTAAATACCAGTCAATAAGAAAGTCCATTGTTTCAAGCCCTGATTTCACAATAGATATCTCTTTTATCTCTTTTTTCTTTACCTGAGCCACAAACATGTTGCCTAATGTAGAGTCCTCCCACCCCGGAACAAATATAGGTATGTTTTTTTCACAGGCAGCAACTACCCAGGAGTCCTTCGGGTCAATCTGGTAATATTTTTCAAGGTCGCCGCTTCTAATAACCTGATACATATACTCATACGGGAAGTACCTTTTCCCTTCTTCCTCTGCTTTCTTCCAGTATTTTATTACTGCCTTTTCCAATCGTCTCATCGCTTCTTCTTCAGGAATACAGGTATCTGTTACTCTGTTTAGTTGTCGCTGGAGCAGTTTTTCCTCTTCATCTGGAGAAAGGTCTCTCCAGTTAGGAACCATAACATAATAGTTATGTGCAACGAGGTTATATATATCTTCTTCAAGGTTTGCTCCTGTGCAGGTAATAGCATGAACTTTTTCTTCCCTTATCATCTCTGCAAGTGTCAGTCCTAACTCTGCTGTGCTCATTGCGCCTGCAATAGTTATCATCATCTTACCACCTTCTTTCAGGTGTTGGACATATGCTTCAGATGCAGATACCACAACAGCAGCATTAAAATGGCGAAAGTTGTATTTAATAAAATTTTTGACGTAAAGGTATTCCTGCCTGGCCATAATAACCTCCTTTACTAAATTATAACATATTTTAAACGGAGAGGGCAGGATTCGAACCTGCGGTGCCATAAAGGCACAGCCGATTTCGAGTCGGCCGCTTTCGTCCACTCAGCCACCTCTCCAGAATTAAGGTGCTCATAATATATTCTACTAAATAAAAAGCAGGACTGGTTGCTAACGCAACCAGAGGGCAGGATTCGGCGCCCCTCGCTCCCGATACGCTCGGGGTCGGCCACCCGCTGAAATTGCTCTTACTCATCGCAATTTCTTACTTCGCTCCCCTGAAATCCAGAAATACGTTGTATTTCAGCCTGCGGTGCCATAAAGGCACAGCCGATTTCGAGTCGGCCGCTTTCGTCCACTCAGCCACCTCTCCATCTACATATAACTCTTAAGGACTTCAATATCATGGGGAAGAACTACCTCTGGTGGCCAGGCGTTGATATACTCACCAGAAAGATAGCCATTGTATCCAGAGTTTTTTAGAAGTCGGACTGCTATATTATAGGGTATCTCTCCCTGTCCCATCAATGCTAATTTTGGAATCCTCGCCTTATCATAAGTACCATCATGTACATGACAGTGTTCAATCAGCCCTTTAAGTTCTTCAAATGCCTCCTCAATAGTTCTTAATTTTGTAAAAGGATGCATAATATCCCAGTTAATCCTTATAAAAGGGCTGCCTGCCATCTTTACTGCAGATGCGGCAATATCAGGTAGAGAGAAAAAATCATGGGTCTCAAGGCACACATAGACCCTGTTTATTTCTGCATATTCCTTGACTTTTGAAAGTGCATCCCCAACAATCTTTATTGCTTCCTCATAAGAGATGGTTTTGTCAGGCATACCACCAAAAACCCTGATTCTTTTACATCCAATATCCACAGCAAGGTCAATAAACCTTTTTGTAAGTTCTATTTCTTTTTCTCTTTTTTCATCATCAGTGAAACAGTAATGTATAGAAGTAGCAATACAGGCACATTCAATCCTTTCATCTTCAAAAGTTTTTTTAATTTTGTTCCTTTCTTCAACCGTTGCTTCAAGTTCTACACCATGTCTGTGTCCCTGTTGTGCTCTCGGTTCAATTCCATCATATCCATACTTTTTTGCAATATCCAGCATCTCTTTCAATGTCTTATCAGGTGTGGTAAAACTCATAAACGCAAATTTCATAATTTTCTCCTCTGTCCAAAGATAGCACTTCCGATACGTATTATATTTGCTCCCTCTTTTATGGCTATCTTCCATGTACCGCTCATACCCATAGAGAGATATTTCATCTCTACATTGGGAAATTTCTTTTCTTTAAGTTTATAAAAAATTGTTTTTGTTAAACAGAAATAAGGTCTTATATCCTCAGGTTTTTCAACCATTGGTCCCATCGTCATCAACCCTTCAACTTTTATATTTTTCAATTCAGATATCTCACTGATAAATCTTTCTACCTCCTCAGGTAAAATCCCTGACTTCTGTGGTTCTCGTGCGCTATTCACTTCGATTAACACTGGAAATATAATTCCTTTTTTCCCTGCATATTTATCTATCTCTTTTGCTAAATTGATATTATCAAGTGTTTCTATGCAATCAAAGATGTCCAGTGCTTTTTTCACCTTATTTCTCTGAAGGTGTCCTATGAAGTGCCACTGGACTGACTTCCCTATCTCCTTAAATTTTTCTTCTGCCTCCTGGACATAATTCTCACCGATAACTTTTATACCTGAATCAATTGCTTCATTTATTTCTTCTATACTTCTTCCTTTTGTAGCAGCAACAAGAACCACTCCTTCAGGTATCTCAGCAAGGATTCTCTTCACATTTTCTTTTATGCTTTCCATTGCAAGAATCTCCACAGTTATTATATAATGAGTAGGTAAAAGTAGAAAGAGGAGGAGGTATGTACTCATTAGGACTGGACTTCGGGACAAATTCTGTAAGGGCTATAATCCTTGACCTTGAAAATGGTATTGAGATAGCAGAGGCGGTCTGTAATTATCCATCAGGAACAGAAGGTATTATACTTGATGAAAAAGACCCGCACCTTGCCAGACAGAACCCTTATGACTACCACATATGTATGGAAAAGGTGATAAAGGATGTTGTAAGGAAGGCAAAAAGGGATAAAATCTTCAGACCTGAAAAGATTATAGGGATTGGTGTGGATACAACAGGTAGTACCCCTATGCCTGTGGATGAGGAGATGGTCCCCCTTTCCTTTCATAAGGAATTTAAAAACAACAAAAATGCGATGGCATACCTCTGGAAAGACCATACAGGTGCAGATGAAGCAGAGGAGATAACAGAGATTGCGAGGAAAGAAAGGCCTGAGTATCTTTCAAAGATAGGGGGAGTATATTCATCAGAATGGTTCTTTTCAAAACTGCTCCATCTGATAAGAACAGACCCAAATGTATTTAATAAGATGGCGTCATTTGTAGAACTCTGTGATTATATCCCGGCAATTTTAAGCGGTAAGAGGAGCCCTTCTGAAGTTATAAGAAGCATATGTGCAGCAGGGCATAAAGCAATGTATAGTGAGGAATGGGGTGGTCTTCCTGATGAGGAGTTTTTGTGCAGGGTAGATGAAAGGTTTAAGGGGATAAGGAACAAACTGTATCAGAAGGCATATCCTGCGGGTGAGATTGCTGGCTATCTATGTCCTAACTGGGCAAAGAAGACAGGGCTTCAACAGGGTATCCCTGTAAGTGTGGGTGCCTTTGACGCCCATATGGGTGCTGTGGGTGCAGGGGTAGGTCCAGGGGATTTGGTAAAGGTGATAGGAACCTCTTCCTGTGATATGACAGTGGCACCAATGGATAAGAAGATAAGAGATATTCCTGGAATATGTGGGATAGTTCCTCACTCCATTATCCCTGGCTATATCGGAATTGAAGCAGGACAGTCCGCTGTGGGTGATATATTTAACTGGTTTGTTAAAAAGTTTGCGCCTCCTACAGTTAAAGACCCACATAGATATTATGCTACACTTGCAGGAAAACTTAAACCTGGTGAGACAGGGCTTGTTGTACTTGACTGGCACAATGGAAACCGTAATGTCCTTGTGGACCAGAAACTTACAGGACTTATACTCGGGCTGACATTAAATACCAGACCTGAAGAGATATACAGAACACTTATAGAGGCAACTGGCTTTGGTGCGAGGGTAATAATTGAGCGGATGGAGGAGTACGGAGTGGAAATAAATGAGATAGTTGCAACCGGTGGTATCCCTGATAAAAACCCGCTTCTAATGCAGATATATGCAGATATTACAGGAAGAACTCTTAAGATAGCAGAGTCATCACAGACATGTGCTTCAGGAGCTGCGATGTTTGGGGCTATTGCTGCTGGAAAAGAAAAAGGAGGATTTGAGAGTGTGGAAGAGGCACAGAAAAGGATATGCAGATACAAAGATGAGATTTATAGTCCATGCATGAAAAACAAGATGGTTTATGACCGGCTTTATGGTATATACAGAGACCTCCATGATGTTTTCGGCACAAAAGAGACAGGAAAAAATCTCTACTATGTGATGAAGGAACTTCTTGAGATAAGGAAGGGAATAGGATGAATAAGGATTTAAGAAAAGAGGTATGGGAATCAAATATATTTTTGTGGAAGAATGGTCTTGTATATGGCAGTCAGGGGAATGTAAGCGGGGCAGATAGAAAAGAAGGGATGATATATATAAAGCCCAGCGGTGTTTCATATGAAAAACTTTGTGAACATATGATAGTCAGGGTTGATATGGCAGGAAATACAGTAGATAAAAAGGGGCTTAAACCATCTGTGGATACCCCGCATCATCTATTTCTCTATAAAAACCTGAAAGATATCTGCGGGGTCTGTCATACCCACTCTAAGTTTATCACTGTCTTTGCTATACTTGGAATACCTGTTCCTGTTTTAACAACAGCACATGCGGATGTCTTTGGAAGCGAGATACCTGTAAGCAGGTATGTGGATAACACAGGAGATAATATAGGGGTAGAGCTGCTAAAGGTATACAAAAAGACCGGCTGTAATGCCATAATTCTTGGTAAACATGGACTTTTTACTTTTGGAGAGACACCTTCAAAGAGCGCATTTTATGCCCTTATGGCTGAATATTGTGCAGAGGTTTCTTATTATGCATTACTGGGCAGGAAATTGACAGGTAAAAAGATTATGCCTCTCTGTAAGAAAGAGATTGAAAAGTGGTATAGCAGGTACCACTCTTCTCGCTATGGACAGAAGTGATTCTACTCTAAATTGGTATGTCTCTTAACCATATTGCTGTAAGAAATCCCTTCCTGTTTTCTGAATTTTTCCAGAGAGATGTCAAGGAATATAGATACTACCTGTTCAAAAAGTGAACCACCAAACTGAATAGAGTTTTTTGCAGGTATGAGAACTATATGGTCAGCCAATTCTGTTAGAGGGCTATTTTTTTCAGATGTAATAACAAGTATCTTTGCTCCGGACTCTTTTGCTATCTCTGTTATGGCTGCAACAGTTTTTTTAGTTCCTGAAGATGATATAGCAACAAGCAGGTCTCCTTTTCTTATTGGCGGACAGATGGTCTCCCCTGTAACATAACTTTCGATATTGATATGTCTAAGGCGAGTTGCAAAACATCTTCCTATCAGTCCACTTCTTCCTGTCCCTACAACAAATACCCTTTTTGCTTTTTTAATAATAGAAATTATAAGTGTATAATTCTCTTTTTCTATCCCTTTTACTGTATCTACGATCTCCTTCAGTATTTTATCTTCCATTGACTTGCTCCCATATCAGGTCCCCATGGCTCTATAAGTTCTATCTTACCCTCCAGTGTTTTTATCAATTCAGGGATATCTATATATTTAAGGATGGATGGCGGGACATTTGCATCAGGCCAGAGAAATGAAGGAACCTGTGTCCATTCATAAAAAGAGGGTGGATAATTTTTTATTACTACTTTTTTTATATCTTTACAAAGAATAGCAATAAAGAGTGCTATGATGGAACCCTGTCCCCTTCCATAAAGAGATATCTCCTTTACACCTTTACTTTTAAGAAGGTTAAATGCAGAGAGGATATCATATATCCGCTGACCTAAATAGGGCTTTCCTAACATAAGTGCATATGACTTTAGCAGATAGTTATATCCATATGGGTGTAAAAAGTCATCAGGAGTATCTGGCATAGATACACCTATACCACGGACATCAATAGAATAAATGTCCCCTTCAGAGAACAGAGAAAGTGCTAATGGGTCTTCTTCAATATCCTGTAATGCACTTATATGAGGGATATAAAGAGAAATATTTTTTTCTGGTTCAAGGACAAAAGCCTTAGAAGTATCTCTTGCCTTCTTATATAGGATTACAGAGATATTTTTTTCTGTTTCTATTGCATATCTGGAGATAACATAATCACCTTTTTCGGAATAAAAAGGTCGGAGGATTCTATAATAGGGAACTGCTTTAGAAATACTAATATTCAATATCTTTTTCACTGTGGATGAAATTTGCTGAAATGAACGGTCCCTTTTTTTCCGGGTTATTTCCTTTGATATTTCTGCAATTATCTCATATGCGGGTTTTGACCCTTCTGATATAACCTGTCCCTTTCTTGTTGCCCAAAGATTTTCTATCTGTTCAACAGTGTAAGAGACATCTTCTGTGTATGGCTTCGTCCCTGTATACCTGCAGAAAAACTTTACCATCTCTTTCTGGTGGTCTGGGGAATAACCATGGAGGTTCTCTCCAATAAACACTCTTATATTATCTTCTGCTCTGTATATACGGTAAAATCTTCTAATATCTGAATATGCTTCTCTAAATCCCCTGATATCAAAGAAGTCATATTTCTGCCCGAGTAAAATTACTGGCTTTGGTGCCTTTGCTATAAAAAAGTCCGACTGTTCAAGTCCTGCAGCAATAATTCCTGGTGGACACTGTTCATTATCAGAGGGGAGTTCGTTTTCCATGTTTGCAAGAAATGTTGTAATAAAACAGGAAGGTGCAGCAAAAGTAAATCTGTCATCAAGTGCCCAGAGCCAGGTGGTGAGTGTTCCCCCACCAGAACAACCGGTAAGTCCTATTTTTTTATGGTCTACTTCACTTCTTGAAAGGAGATAGTCAAGTGCCCTGATACCATCCCATACACGCCAGGCACCAAAAAAATCTCCAACCAGTTCTAATTGTTTCCCAAGCATATTGTGTGCATAACAACAATTAGTCCTCAAAGGATGTTGCTCATCAAAAGTATCATAGTACTGGTCTCTCTCACCCTGACTGATAGGGTCATATATAAAGACAACAAAACCGGACTTTACCAGACGGATACAGACCTGCTGATACAGAGGATATGCTTTCCCTTTTGTCTCATGTCCACAGGAAACCAGAACCGCAGGTGCTTCCCTCTTGAGATTGTTAGGTATATAAAGGTTTCCTGTTACAAAAAATTTCTTTCTACTTTCAAAAATAATCTTTTCTATCTTATACCCAGGTTTTTCCAGTACTCCTGTGATTCTGGGGGTCAATGGTGTCTTGGTTTCAGGTAAAGGAAATGCCTTTTTGATTGCAGACCGGACATATTCCTGATATTTTTCTGCATCTTTCCTTGTTTTTATAGATTTAAGTTTCTTTGCTCTTTCTTTATATATCTCTCGTAATACAGCCACATAATAGTCCGTTACCATATGTCCATATGTATTTTTTATTTGCTTATTATGCTCCATAGTAAAAATTTTATCATAAAGAAGATAGAGAGAAAACTTCAAGAGCAGATTTTGACACTAAAATAACAAGAAATAATACTTTTCTTTATAAAAACAAGATGTATAATTATTAAAAATAAAGAAGGATGGGTGATGAGGAATAATTATTATTTTGCACTTGATGAATATCTTATTATTGATAGCGGTATTGACTTCTATCAACTCTATTTTCTTGTTAGACATTGCGAGAAAAATGAAAGAGGAGGGATAAAATGAAAATATATATATGTACAGATTTAGAGGGTGCTACAGGGATTTTTAAATGGGAACAGACAATGAAAGGAGCACCAGAATTTAAAGAAGCGATGAAACTTCTAATGGGAGATATATCTGCTGTAGTAGAAGGACTTAAAGATGCAGGTGTTAAAGAGATATATGTCCTTGATGGTCATAATGGAGGGAATAACTTTATACCAGAACTGATGGTCCCGGGTGTACGCTATATTACAGGTGTTCCTCGTCCATGTCCTTTATATGGTCTGGATGAGTCATTTGATGGTTTTATTCTGCTGGGATATCACTCAATGAATGGGACTCAAGATGGTTTATTACACCATACACAGAATCATATTACAGAGGCAAAGTACTTTTATGATGGGATAGAAAGAGGTGAAATCTATCAGTGCGCTGTAATTGCGGGACACTATAATGTTCCTGTTATACTCGTTTCAGGAGACGAAGCAGCATGTAAGGAAGCGAAGGCAACATTGGGAGAAAATCTACCCTGTGTAGCAGTAAAGAAGGGTATAAGTAGAGAATCAGCTGTTTTAATACCTCCAGAAGAGACGCGAGAGATGTTAAAGGAAGGGGCTAAAAAGGCAGTGAAGTTAATCCCGGAACTTAAGCCATATAAGATAAAACTTCCTGTAAAGTTGGTTGTAAGAAGAATGGATTCTGAGGGGAAAAAGTTAGAAAATCCATACTTTATAGAAAAGGAGTTTTTGATTGATTCAGCACTTGATATAATAAAGTGGTAGTTAAAAATAGATAAGGAAAGAGATGTTTATAGATATCCATGTACATGAAAGAAAATATCAAACATTCTTAAGAAAAGGAAAAGCGACATATTCAACGCCAGACCAATTGTTAAAAAGATATGATGAGTTAGGAATAGAAAAAGATATCATCCTCCTTTTACAAAATAGGCAGAGAAAACTCTCTTAAACTCTTTGTTTATAAAATTGGCTGGGGGACTAGGATTTGAACCTAGACGCCGAGATCCAGAGTCTCGTGTCCTACCATTAGACGATCCCCCATTTAAGAAAAAAGATAACTCCAAATCTCTAAAAATTTATAAAGTTTAGGAATTTTGAAATACTATTCTTTTTTACGGAAGGTTATTATATATTCATCGCCTTCTTTTGTAATCAGAATATGTCCTTCCCTTCCTAACCACCCTAAACTTAACATTACAAGGTCTCTTTCTCTTTTTATTGCCCTCGCTATCTGAGAAAGAGATGCCTCATTATATTTTTCAAGATACTGCCATACTTCACCCGCAACTATTCCAATTTCTGTTATCATAACATCTCCTTTCAGAGAAAGGTTAATCTCCTTTTATATTGTACACTTTTTCTTCCCTGCTGTGAAGAGTGCTACACTTTGGACATCTGGAGATATTCTCAGACCTGCTGTCAATATATGTATAAAAACATATGGGACACTGCCAAAGGGTATCATACCTTCTTGCTTTTTCTTTGTTATCTTTCCTATATTCAAATAAAATCCACAATAACAAGATGAAAATACTGACAGTCAGATAAATAGATACCGCCAGATTAATCTCTATCTTAATCATTTTAAGTAAAATCTAAATGTTATTAAACCCCATGCTTGTTTATCTGTCTGTATTGGTTCAAATAACCATTTTCTAAATTTCTGTTCTGCATAGAGGTCAAGTTCAGGATAGCCGGAAGATGTAATGAGATTTGTAAGAATAATTTTACCATCAGGGGCAACCCAGAATTTAATTCTTATATTACCCTCCAGTGCTTTCTCAATTGCCCATTCTGGATATTCAACTGGTTCTTTGTAGATGAGCGACCTGTTTCCGGCAGGACCTTCTATTTCAACATCTGATATGGAAGCCCTATTTTCTGAATAGGTGTCTGTCTTACCGAATGGTATTATGTCAGGCATCTTGACATCAGGGAGTTCAAATCTTGTAGAGAGTATCTCTGGAGGTGTAATAATCCTTGATGCCCCTATGGTTTCCTCCGATGAGAATTTTAAAATGTCCTTTCTAATCTTTTCTATTGCTATTTTTTCTGTTTTCGGTGAGACCTTTGGAATTTCAGGAGAGATATTTTTCACCACGTATGTCTTTTCTGGAGATGGGATGTTACTTGTAGGGAGAAGGGAAACTTCCACAGGTTCTATTTCTCTTATTGATACGGGTAGTATAAGTGAAAAAATAGAGATTCCACCGATATGTATCAATAAACTTATAACAAATGCTTTCAATAAAAGGTTCTGTTTCCATACCATTTTTATATTTCAGGTAGAGTTCCTATAACGATTTTATTAATTCCTGTTCTTCTTGCTATATCCATAACCTTTACAACAATTCCGTGTTCTGCTTTTCTATCTCCTTTTATGATAAGAATCCTATCTTTATTGACCGCTAAGGTATTTTTCAGGACATTTTCTAACTGTTCTATACTTAAAGGAGTTTCTCTGTAAAAGATACCACCTTCTTTTGTTATACTTATGATAATTTCTTTTTCAGTTACTGTTTCAGAAGTTGTTGCTTGAGGTAGATTGATTTTTATCCCGGGTTGCATAATAAAACTTGATGTCAACATAAAATATATGAGTTGAAGAAATACAACATCTATCAGTGGTGCTATGTTAAGTTCTCCTTTTATGATTGAATAGTGCCTCGGAAATTTCATATTATGCTTCCTCCTCTTCTGACTTCAAAAAGAAGAGAATATCTATCAGCCGTGTAGCACTTTTTTCCATCTGAAGGATTATATTGTTTACCCTGCTTACAAAATAGTTATACGCCAGATAAGCAGGTATAGCAACAGTAAGCCCTGCAACAGTCGTTACAAGTGCCTCCCATATACCCCCTGCAAGTTCTCCAGGATTTACAAGCCCACCTTTTGCTTCTATAACCATGAATGCCTTTATCATTCCTGTTACAGTACCGAGAAGCCCGAGCAGAGGAGCAATAGTTGCAATGGTAGCAATAATTCCCAGATATTTTTCAAGTACAGGTATTTCATGGTTTGCTGCATCATCTATTGCTTCTTTGATTTCTTCTCTACTTCTATCCGATTTCAAAAGCCCTGCTTTTAATACTCTCGGAACCGGTTTATTTTGCTCTTCGCATAATTGTAAGGCATCTCTTATCTTTCTCCTTTTCAGAAGTTCCTCTATCTCTTTTATAAATTTTTCGTTGTCTATTTCAGCGTTTTTAAGCGATAAAAGTCGTTCAATAACGATTGCCAATGTTATTACACCAGCAAGCAATATGGGTAGCATTATTACTCCACCCTTTACAATAAGATTCCATAAGCTCATTTATCCCTCCACTGGTCTAAAAGAAAATTTTTATAAATGACATTAGATTTATTCCTTCAGCAGGATATCCTGGAACTATGGAATATTCTCTGTCTGTAATATTATATACTGATACTCCCCATTCCATAGAAGTTCCTTTTTGGAAGAGTATTTCTGCATTCACCACAGGAACACTCCCGGATTTCTTGCCTGAAAATCTCCTTTCCCCTGTATAAGAGATATAGGGACTGAATGAAAAAGGTCCATACTTTAATATCAGTCCTGTATTAAGCGTTTCTTCAGGATAATAATCTAAATCTTCTGATATAAATCTTTTCTCGCCTTTTAAGAACCATTTTATACAATCTGCTAAAGAATATTGTAGTTCAAGATTAATAGCTGTCTGCCAGTAATTCTGCGGGTATGGTTCAAAAAGGCCATTTTTATCAATATCCGCCCATCCGTAGAAATTATCCCTGTAAGAAGGGGAGATGTCAAGGTATATATAACCATCTTTGAATCTTTTATGAAATGCAATGGATACTCTATACTCCTCTTCAGGAGCAAAGTTATAGTTTGTTATTTCTTTATATTCTTCGGATAATATATCTTTATAAAGGTCGGGTATCTGGTATGTACCACTAATTTTTAAAGTAATATATTCGCTTAGATTGTATCTGAATGAAGGGAGAAATCTAACTCCGTATCTTTCTATTATTTTCAGAGTACCTCCCAGAGAAAGATTATCCTGTATTTTATATATGGATTGATAAAAGGATGTGGATGAAAAATCATTATTAAATACATCATACCTTTCTATTCCTGTCTCCCATGTAGAATAATTCCTGTCTAATGAAAAGTTTAGTGTCGTAAAATTTATATCTCTGTTGTCTATTATGTAAAGGTGCTGTTTGATAGAAGGAGTAATATAATGACTTTTCATAGATGTATAATCGGTATGGAATGAAAAAAAAGACCTTTGTATATTAGAAAAAGGATGTCCCTCAGGTCCAGGGAGTTCCATATCTCCTGATATAAGTTTCAATGAAAGTTCATTACAAGCAACTATTCTCTGAAAATCAATCTCTACTTTTTTCCTTTGATTGTTATCTCTGGTTCCTTCTGAAATAATATTTCCTATATTGAGGTGGTATCCTGCTTCTTTATTATCTGATGAATGATAATATAAGGTATTGCCAAAAGTTGTATTACTTCCGAGGAATAAAGAGAGATAACCTTCACCAGACCTATATATCTCATCATTCTTCACCGGTTTGCGTAATTCAGGAATTATTATGTTAAATTGCGGGACAGGAAAAGGAAATAACCTGGTCTTCTCAAATCGGATATCTTCTCCTGTAATCTGTTCTTCTGGTAGTTTTATCTCCTGAGAGAATCCATTGAATACCATTACACAAATGAATAATAAAATGGCACTTATTTTCATTTTTTAAGACGTTTAAGGTTTTCTTCTGCATACCTTACCCATTCAGGAAAGTCAGTAAAGAATGTGATGATCTCCAGATATTTTTCCTGTGCTTTGTCTATCTCCCCTTGTTTTTCATATATATTGGCAAGATAATATGTTGCTTCTACCTTTTCTGAGGGTTTAACACTCTGCAGTTTTTCTAAAATAGATTTTGCTTTTTTGAAGTCCTTCAGAAGGAAAAGTGTTTTACCATAGAGAAAAGATATTGTCTCGTTTTTCCCTTTTTTAAGAAATTCATCACACAGTTGAAGTGCCTCATTTAGTTTCCCCTGTTGTATCTTACTGTCTATAAGCATTTCAATTGTGGTTTCATAGAAGGAACTTTCAGGAA
Source organism: bacterium (assembly GCA_026414725.1). NCBI lineage: Bacteria > bacterium. The sequence continues at coordinate 146,159 of JAOAIL010000001.1, read as the reverse complement.
ATTTTGTAATAAGTTCTGAAAAATATCTGTCTGCTTCAGTATATCTCCCTGACTCATAGTATCTTTTTCCAGTGAAAAATAATATCTCGTGAATATACCTGCTATCAGGAAATTCTATTCGTAGTTTTTCCCATACTTTCTGAGAGTCATCAAATAGATTCTTTATATAATATGTATAGCCAAGCCAGAAGTATGCATCTTCTTTTGCTTTACTATCTGAAGATATTTCAAGGACTTTTTTAAAGTAGATTATAGATTCTTCATATTCACCCATATTGAAGTTTACAAAGCCCAGTTTAATATAAATATCAGATAGGTTTTTATCTTCTGGTTTTAGCTCCGTTATCTCTTTAAGGTATGTCTCTGACTCTTCCCATTTTTCCTGTAACATTTTTACATTCGCCAGTTCAGAAAGTACTTTGAATTGAATATCTTCTTCACTACTTCTTATTCCTTCCAGCAGAGATACAGCTTTTTCAAGGTTCCCCTTTCTCTTTTCAATAATAGACATCTGGAAAGATGCCCAACTACTGTATATAGTATCAGGAAATTCATCACATACCCTGTTGAAATAATGTTCTGCTGCAGAATAATCCTTTTTATTTAAAAAACAGTCCCCCAATTTCAGATAAATATCTGCCAGAATTTCTTTCTGTTCTTGTTCTGTTTGTGACATCTCTGATGCTTTTTTGAAAAGCTCTATTGCCTTGTCAAAATCATTTTCTTGATAGTAGGTCAATCCTTCATAATATAGTGCTTCAGGCATGTATTTAGATATGTTTAGTTTAGATATAATACTGAAAAATTCTCTACTTTTTTTAATATCACCCTTTTTAAACAATGTTACTGCTGTTGAGAGTACTACCTGTGCTATCTGATTTTCGAGAGAATCATCAGAAGAGAATCTATTTTTATATTCGGAATATAATGAAATAGCAGATGCTATATCTGTTTTTTTAAGATATGCCAGAACAAGATATGTCATAGCATCTTTTAGAAATTCAGATTCTGGTCTTTTCTTTACAATGATATTCAATTTATCTATTGCCTTATCTACCTCTTCAAGATATAAAAGATTAACACCATACAGAAGGTGGGCATAGTCAACATCAGGAGGTGACGGGTTTTCTTTAAGATATTTATCTATCTGAGAGTTTGATAGTGAATACATACCTCTTTTATGTGCTTCATATGCCATCTTTAGTCGTCCGGAGATATTATCCACTGCACATAAAAGAGAAACCTTAGAAATAACAAAACAAGCAACAAGTATCCACCCACTTGTCCATTTTCTATTCATCTGATTCCTTATTCATTCCCTGCAAGGTTTTACACAGCAGGGAGATAGAGGGGAAGGGTAAAACCCTCCCCCTCTTTTACTGTACGATTCTCAATCTATACAGGAATGGCATCTATGCCAGGTTATATCCGGATTGGTATGGATTTATACCTTTGTTACTTTTGATGCCTGAAGTCCTTTGTCACTGGATACAACTTCAAACTCTACAGTATCACCTTCCTGAAGAGTGCGGTATCCTTCTCCGACTATAGCGGAATAGTGAACAAAGACATCTTCTTTTCCGCCTTCTCGTTCAATAAAACCATATCCCTTGGCATTATTGAACCACTTCACTTTACCTCTTTCCTTCGCCATCCTTCGTCCCTCCTTTCTTCAACCCCTGAATATACAGAAAGTCTTACTTTCCAGGACTTCCTGTAGACAGGGGGTAATAAATGAGACCATATATTTTAAACAGATTTAAGGTATTGCCCATCTGAATAGAAATCCATTATGGGGGGTTCGTAAAATCTCTTTATTACTCCTCTTACTATAAAATAAATCTGTTTCATCTATGTCCTGCCAACAACCTATTTTTTCACACCTGTATATTTTTGTCAAATTTATTTTTTCTATTAAGTTCCTCTATAAGTTTGCAGTAAACCTTATATGTAATCATCGCATCTGCTTCAGCTCTATGATAACCAGATATATCAATTTCATAATATAGTGCTATTGTAGATAAAGAATTTTTAGGAAAACAGAAATAGTTCCTCGCTATTGCTAGAGTATCAATAACTTTTATTTCTGAAAGGTCCAATCCACATAGATTCAGTTCTTTTTTTAAAAATGGTATATCAAAGTCCGCATTATGGACAAGGATTGTTCTCCCATTTATAATCTCAAGGACCTTTTCTGCAATATCTCTGAAGAGTGGAGCATCTTTAATTTGCTCATCTTTTATACCATGTATGAAAGAGACCTCAGGAGGGATTTTTACTTCAGGATTTAATAAAGTGACAAATTTTTCTACAACATTGCCTTCTTTTATTCTTATCAATGCAATCTCTACTATTCTACCTTCAACAGGGTCAAGACCTGTGGTTTCAACATCAAGAACGACAAGTTCAGGTATTTCTTTCATTATCCAACGAGTTTAAGATATTTTTCTGTGTCCTTCTCAAACTTCTCTTTACAGGCAGGACTGCAGAAATAATATGTTTTTCCGTCTTTATCCACCTTATTTTTTGTTTCTTTCTTCAACCACATTCTGCATACCACATCTTTATATTTTTTTATAGCCATAGTACCTTCCTTTTTAAGGAAATTTTACCATTTCTTTTTCTATAATTCAACCACCGCAGTTTCTCAGAAATAATCTCTTTGAAGTGAGTTTTTCTCATAATTAAGAAATATTTGAATAATAAGCGGGATATGAAATTTACAATCTGAGTTGTCTCAATGGTAAATTTTCATAAAATTGCTATATTAACTATGAGTTATTACACCAGTTAATTACTGTTAATGTAAGAATCTCTGCTGCTGTCTTTATCTCTTCTATTTTTATCTTCTCTGTGTCTGAGTGGGCATCCTCAAGTTTCCCCGGACCAAAAACAACTACCGGCATATTCCCCACTTTATTAAAAAGACGTGCATCACAACTGGCTATAAAACCCTCCACATCAGGTATAGTTCCTGAATCTATTGCTGATTTTCTCATTATCTCCACGAGCGGGTGGTCTGGGGGTATAGCATAAGCATCATTGTGTAGTTTAGGAAATGAGAGATTATAGTTATTTATAATCCAGTGGTCACCGCAATCTTCTATAACTCTTTTTAGTTCCTTCTTTATTGTTGCAAGGTCCTTATTAGGTAAAAATCCCACACCTCCTTCAAGGACAACATAACCGCATACCATAGATGGCCAACCATCTCCTCTTATAGTACCAAAATTTACCTGTACCGGTTGTTTATATTTTTCAAAGAGAGGGACATTTTTACTCTCTTCTATCAATCGTCTTTCGTACTCTTTCATACGGTGCATCAAATGGCATGTTTTCTCAATGGCATTCACCCCTTCTGTAATTCTGCCCATATGAACACTTTTACCTTTAATTTCCAGACGATACCAGACAGCACCACGGTTTGCAGGGCATATATTCAAACCTGTTGCTTCAAGAACTATAACACCATCTGCCTTATAACCCTGTCTGATAAGCGCAAGTGCTCCATTACCACCTACCTCTTCCTCTATTACTGACTGAGCAATAAGATTCCCTTTAAGATTTACTCCAATCTCTTTCAATGTAAGCAATGTAAGATATATTGCAGCAATCTGTCCTTTTGCATCACAGGCACCTCTACCATATATAAAACCATCTTTTTCTACAGGAGAAAAAGCATCATCCCATGTCTTTGCAGGAACCACATCTATATGTGAATTAAGAATAAGAGACCTTCCTTCACCTGATGATGGAAGTTCAAGGATAAGGTTTTTCCTTTTTGAGTAATCCAGTTCTTTTTCTGCTAAAGTATATTCCGGGTCTTTCTTGATATCTTCTGGAACAGGGATAAGGTTAACTTTTCCAAACTGGTTAAACTTATCTTTTATAAACTCCTGTGCCTGTTCTTCTCTTTCTCCAGATATACTCGGAATTTTTATAAGTTCTTTAAGGAAATCTACTGATTCTTTTAAATTTTTTTCAACTGCCTGTTTTATATTCATCCTGTTACCTCTTCTATTGCTTCCGTAATTACAGAACATCCTTCTCTTATTGCTTCCTCATTGATAATGAGAGGTGGATTTATCTTTATTGTGCCACCTCCAAGTCCTACAGGAGCAAAAAGCAATAGCCCTTTTTCTACACATCTGCCAACAATTTCAAAAGCAGTATTAGGGTCAGGCGTTTCAGTCCCTTTTTTACCTATCTGTAGTCCCCATACAAGTCCTTTTCCACATAAAAACTGAACACAGTCAAATTTTTCATATATCCTTGTAAGTTCTTCCTCAAATACTCTTCCCATTTTTTCAGCATTTTCTACAAGTTTATATCTTTCTACTGTTTTTATGCTACCGAGTGCAGCAGCACAGCACAGTGGGCTCCCTGTATGGGTACTTGTCATTGTCCCTGGTTCATAAAGGTCCATATATTCTTTTTTCCCAACAACCGCTGATATGGGAAGTGAACTGCTTATTCCTTTACCCAAGCAGAATATATCTGGAAGTATCCCGTAGTGCATGAACCCGAACATCTTTCCTGTCCTTCCAAATCCGGCCTGGATTTCGTCAAATATTAGGAGTACACCATGTTCATCACACCACTTCCTGAGTTTTTGAGCATACTCCACAGGCATAAGTGCACCACTTACGCCCTGATATGTCTCTGATATAACAGCACATACATCCTTAGGATTTATATTTAACTTTTTCAATCTCTTCTCAAAAAAGTCAAAACTTCTATCTTTGCATCTCGGTTCTCCTGGAAATGGCATGTGATGTATATCAGGGTCAGGGTTAACTATCCATTCTTTTAAACCAGTTAATCCACCGAGCATCTGAGCCCCAAGTGTTCTTCCATGGAAAGAACCTTCATAGGATATTACTACTTTTTTATTCTTCTTTTTCCCATATGTTCTTGCGAGTTTAAAGGCACACTCAACTGCTTCAGCACCTGTGGTGAGTAAAAAAACCTTTTTTAGTGGTTCAGGAGATACAGAAGCAATTTTTTCTACAAGTTCTGCTCTTATTTCAGAAGGGAAACAGTAGTTATGAAGTAAGGGTTTTTCTAACATTCTTTTTATTTCAGAAAGGACTTCAGGGGCAGAATGTCCTGCGTTAGTAACAAGAACTCCAGAACTAAAATCAAGCCACTTATTGCCATAATTATCATAGACATTCATCCCTTCCGCATGGTCCCAGACAACGAGTGGTTGACCACTCATTGAAATTGGTTCATAGGTTCTTAGTTTTTCAAGTACCGGGATTGATTCTGGTACAGGTATTTCTGTCTTTATCCTTCTGTACTTTGTTTCTATATAAGGGACTTTCTTAGGTATAAGTGGATAACTTTTGCCCATTTTACCTCTCCTTTACCTTTTCTTCTATAAAAGATATTATCTTTTTAATATCGGCTAACCGTCCTATTCCCTCTTTCCCTGATGCCAGAAGTCCTTTTTCAGGTGGAATAAAATGATAACCATATTTTTTAAGTTTTTCAACATTTTCCTGTGTTATAGAGTTCAACCACATATTTTCATTCATTGCAGGAGCAAAAACAACAGGTCCTTTGAAAGCAGATATTACACAGGTTAAAAGGTCATCACAGATACCGGATGCAACCTTACCTATAATATTTGCTGTTGCCGGTGCAACCAGTATAATATCAGCAAATTCAGATACAGATATATGGTCTTCTTCAAAATTTTCTATCTCAAACATCTCTGTATATACAGGTCTACCTGATAGAACAGAAAGTGTAAGAGGAGTTATAAAATGTGTTGCTTCTTTAGTAAGAATTACTTGAACATCCCATCCTTTCTTTTTTAATTCCCTTATAATTTCTGCACTCTTATAGGCAGCAATAGAACCAGAGACACCGATGACGATGTTCTTATTCATAAAAACCCCCTTGAGAAACTCTAAATCCAAGAAACAAAACTATAAAACACTTTTAAAAATCTTTTCAATGCACAGAATTTACTGATTTTTTAATCTTGCTGCTTTTATTTATCCCAGACAGCAAACTATAGCAGAAATTATTACTATATCTTCTGTTTTTGCCCCTCTTGAAAGGTCACTTACCGGCTTTGCAAACCCCTGAAGTACAGGACCAAATGCAGATGCACCGGCAAGGTATTGTGTAAGTTTATAAGCGATATTGCCTGCATCAATATCAGGGAATATAAGAACATTTGCCTGTCCTGCTACAGGTGAAGGTTCTTTTAATTTCTTTTTCGCAACTGCTTCAACAAGTGCTGTATCACCCTGAAATTCTCCATCTATAAGTATATCTTTATCTGCGATTTCTCTCGCAAGACCAACCGCATTTTGCACCTTGTCTACAAAGGGATGGGAAGCAGAACCTTTAGTGGAAAATGAAAGAAGTGCTGTTTTACATTGCTGCCCCATTATTTTTATGAAACTGCGGGAGGTGGAGATCGCTATCTCTGCTAACTGCTGTGCAGAAGGGTCTATATTCACCGCACAATCAGCATAAAAAAGGACTCTGCCATCAGTGAGTTCCATAATAAAAAAACTGGAAGGTGTTGATATTCCTTTAGCATAACCTACAGTGAGTGCGGATGCCTGTATTACACTTGCTGTGGTACTGGCAGCCCCTGCTACCATACCATCTACCTTACCTGTGGCAAGTAGCATACCGCCAAAAACAAGGTCTTTTTTAAGTATCCGCTCTGCAATACTCTGTTTGACCTTTCTTGTCTCCGAGTAATGAGATACGAGTTCAGGGAGATAAGGATATGTTATCGGGTCTATAACTTCCACATCAGAGATATCTATCCCCTGTTGAGATGCGAGAGATATTATCTCCTTTTCTTTGCCTATAAGAACAGGTGTTGCAATATTTTCCTTTTTTAGTATCTCTGCTGCCCTCTGGATTCTTTCATCTGTCCCTTCCGGCAGTACAATCTTCTTACAAGACCTTTTTGCTTTTTCAATAAAAATCTCTTTAAGTCCCATTTTTAAAATAGAGCCATCCCGATTGTTTTTTCTGCCTCTGCTACAAATTTATAGAAAGAAATTCTGCTTAATCGGGATGCTGCTGCCTCATCTATAATAACTGTTACCTTTTGATGTAGTTGTAAAGCAGAAGCGGTAATAGAGGATGTTACAGGCCCTTCAAGTGCTTTCGCCACAACCTCTGCTTTTTTTTCACCATTTGCGAGAAACAAAAGTTCTTTTGCTTCAAGGATAGTACCAATTCCCATTGTAAGAGCATACTTTGGAACTTCGTCAATACTTTTGAAAAACCTTGAATTGTCTTTTATTGTTTGTTCATTCAGAGCAACCAACCGTGTTCTTGAAGAAAGAGATGAACCCGGTTCATTGAAGGCGATATGTCCATCTCCTCCAATGCCAAGCACCTGAAGGTCTATACCGCCTGCTTTCTTTATCTTTTCTTCATATTCTTTACAAAATTTTTCTATCTTTTTAACTGGAACTGTCCCATCAGGTACAAATGTGTTTTTTTTCTTTATATTTATTCCATTGAAAAGTTTCTCATTCATAAAATAGCGGTAACTCTGAGGATGATCTCCCGATAATCCATAATACTCATCAAGGTTAAATGTAGTAACCTTTGAAAAGTCCAGTCCGTCTTTTTTGTGTTGCCTTACAAGTTCTGCATATAACCCTTCAGGGGTACTGCCTGTTGCAAGCCCGAGGACACATTTCGGTTTCTTTCTTACAATCTCTGCAACTATGTCTGCTGCCTTTTTTGACATCTCTTCATAGTTATTTACTATCAGTACTCTCATCATCTCCTCCTTTGATTTCCTCGTCCTTTCTACTATCACGTACATCTTCTATCTGCTTAATTCCTAATGAGATTTTTTTGTTATCAGGGTCTATCTCAAGAACCATTACATCTATCTTCTGTCCTTTTCTTAAAACCTCCGATGGATGTTTAACAGATGCATCTCCAAGATTAGAAATATGCAGAAGTCCATCTATCCCTGGCTCCAGTTCAACAAATGCACCAAAATCAGTAATGTTATACACCCTACCTTTTACTATACTGCCAACCGGATACTTCTTCGCTATATCAGGCCAGGGGTTTGGTTCTAAACTCTTCAAACTGAAGGAAATCTTCTGCTCATCTTTCTTTATATCTATTACCTGAACTGTGACAGTGTCTCCCATTGCAACGACATCTGACGGTTTTTTAATCCTTCCTGTCCATGAAAGTTCTGATATATGTAAGAGTCCTTCTATACCTTCTTCTATTTTGATAAATGCACCATAGTCAGTTATATTGACTATCTTACCTTCAACTATAGAGCCCACAGGATATTTCTCTTCAATGTTATCCCATGGATTTGGTGTTTTCTGTTTAAGACCAAAGGATAGAACCTGTCTTTCCTTATCCACATCTAAAACCACAACCTCTACCTGTTGACCTGTGCTCAACATCTGGGAAGGATGACTAATTCTTCCCCAGCTCATATCATTGATGTGGAGAAGTCCAACAATACCATAATCCAGTTCTATAAAAGCACCATAGTCCACTATATTCCTGACGGTACCTGTAACCAGTTGTCCCTCATGGACATTGTCAAAATACTCTTTCTTTTTTTCTTCTCTCTCTTCCTCAAGATATTTTCGTCTTGAAACAACAACATTTTTCCTCATAGAGTCAAGATTAATGATTTTAAACTTAGACCTCATACCAACCAGAGAGGATGGATTTATTAAAGGATTTATATCTGCCTGAGAAGAAGGTAAGAATGCAATAACTCCAATATCCACCCTGTATCCACCTTTAACACTTCTGAAAACCGTCCCTTCTATCCACTCTCCTGTCTCAGAACATCTTTCAATTTTTTCCCAGTTAAGAATCACATCTGCTTTTTCTTTTGATAAGGGGACAAAACCGTGTTCATCAGGGTCAAGTGATTCTACAACAACATCAACCTCATCTCCCTCATGAACCTCATCTCCCTTAAATTCTTCTTTCAATACACTGCCTTCTGATTTATACCCTATATCTATTATCACCTCCTCATCTAATATCCTCACAACTCTGCCTTTAATGAGTGAGCCCGGTTTAAAACCGGCTATCTTTTCTTCTAATAATTTTCCTACATCAATTTTTTCTACCATTACCCTACACCTCCATTATTTCTTTTATATATTTTTTAACCTCTTCTATAAAACCATCAGAGGTTGATGTCCCTGATACAAGACCTACAGAGTTAACACATGAAAGGTTAACACTATAGATATCATCCATTTTTTCAATATAAAAAACATTTCTATTGTGCATTTTAACTGTTTCATAAAGTTTTGCTGTATTAGAACTATGCTTTCCACCGAGAACCAACACTAAATCCACATTTCTACTTATGTCTATTGCCTCTTTCTGTCTCTCTCCTGTTACCTTGCATATAGTATTATATATAACATACTCTTTAGCAATTTCTTGTTCTTTAAGATATCTTACCTTTCTTAGATAATCATCAAAAGAAAGGGTGGTCTGTCCTATTACAGCCACTTTTTCTAATTTCTTTATTTTTTTCGGAAATCCACTGTTACTAAAAATCAGAGTGTGCCGTCCGTAATTTCTCAGTCCTATTACTTCTGGATGTTTTGCATCCCCTATTATTATAATGAAATATTTCTGATTGTCCAGTGTTTTTATCAGAGACTGGATTTTCTTTACGGAAGGACAGGTGGCATCAAAGATATTTACTCCTTTTGTCTGGAGATACTTAAACGTATCTGGCCCTATTCCATGGGAACGGACAATAAACCTCTTTCCTTTTATTTCTTTATACGATTTTACAACCTTAAGCCCATTTGATTTTAGTTCTTCCATTACCAGTGGGTTGTGGACAATATCTCCAATACTGTAAACATCTCCATATTGTTTAAGTAATCTTTCTGCCATCTCCACTGTCCGTCTAACTCCGAAACAAAATCCTATATTCTTTGCAACTAAAATTTTTTTCATTGCTTTTTTAATTCTTTTATTGCATCCATAACCTTTTCTGCTATATATTTATAATCCTTTCCCTCTATTTGTATCTTTTTCCCTATAGATACCTTTATTTTTGTAATTCTTATACATTTGGCATCAACAGGTAGTGCCTTTCCTGAACCAGAGATGTAAACAGGGATTATTGGGATGCCTGTTTTATAATGTAGAAATCCTATACCTTCTTTTGGTTCTAAAAGTTCCATAGTTTTACTTCTTGTTCCTTCAGGAAATATTACAAGCCAGTTACCCTTCTTTAATACATTTATACCCTGCCTCATCGTCATAGAAGACATCTCATCCCTGTCTATCGGGATTGCGCCCAAGTGTTTTATTAAAAAAGAAAGAAATGGAATAGAAAACATATCTCTCTTAGAAAAATACTTTAAACGACGGGGGAAAGCAAGTCCTAATATAAGCGGGTCTAAATAACTCTGGTGATTTGAGGCAATAATGCAGGAGTTGCCTATATCTTTTAGATTTTCCTTTCCTCTAACCTCTATACAGAAAAAGAGTTTAAAAAGGATGGTACCCAAAATTTTAGCGCATAAATATATAAAACTACTCATAACCTATTGCAGAATACCTCCCGGGATTATTAGTATTAATGACAGAATGAGTATAACAAGAAAAAATACAACCTGTATTAGATATTTCCTGCCCACTGGACTTTGCTTTGTAAACATCCAGCCAATAACAGAATATAATACCAGTCCTGACAGAAGTCCTAAAAGTATTGCACTACCGTATTCTTTCATTATATTTTTAACTTATTTCGTAAGTATATCCTCTATAAGAGTTATACCTGTTACGATTCTCTTAAATACATAAACTTTTCTTCTGTTAGGTGCTATTCCATCTTTTTTTACCATCATTAGATATTCATGTTTACTCAAGGATGTATCTGATACATCAAAGGCATCTGCATTCTCTAATACGAAAAAAGTGTTGTCTTCTTCCTTCAATGTCCCTATATATACCCATTTTGTAGAGGTATCAAGAACAACCTTCTTATTGAAGTATCTTTCTTTTTCTCCGTCTAACATTTTTACCCTTCTATCAGTTTACCGCAAACTATCCTTTTTGACAACCCTTTAACAGAGAAGTTAGAATATGAAAATTTGATTAAGGAGGATGAAAAGATGGAATTTTTTAAAATGGCGGGTTCAGGAAATGATTTTGTGGTGATAGACAACAGAAAAGGAATAATTAAAAACAGGGTAAATTTCGCTATAAAACTCTGCAATAGAAAATTTGGAATAGGTGCAGATGGGATGCTTCTTATTGAAAAGTCAGATGTTGCTGATATCCGGATGAGAATTTTTAATCCTGATGGCAGTGAGGCAGAGATGTGTGGTAATGGACTTAGATGCATAATGTTATTTGCAGTAAGACAGGGTATTGTAAAGAAAAGTTATCTTAAGGTGGAGACAGGTGCGGGCATTCTTAATGGAAGTGTAAATGGGAAAAGTGTAAAGGCACAGATAAAAATTATAGAAAAACCAGAAATAGATATAAGAATCCCTCTCGGTAAAAAGGTGGTAACAGGGTGTTTTATAAATTCAGGGGTGCCGCATACAATAATATTTACAGAGAACATAGAAAATGTAGATATAGAAAGAGAAGGACCTTTGATAAGACACCACAAACTTTTTAAGCCGAAGGGAACAAATGTTGACTGGATAGAGATATCAGGAAAAGATACAGTAAAAATAAGGACATATGAAAGGGGAGTAGAGGCAGAAACACTATCATGTGGAACGGGGAGTGTGGCAGGTGCTATAGCAGGTTTTCTCAAAGGTAAGGTAAAACCTCCAGTAAAGGTAATATCAAGGTCAGGGGAGATACTTACTGTTTATTTCAATAAGGAACTTACAGAGGTCTATCTTGAAGGAAATATCCTTACCTCTTTTAAAGGAACGTGGCTGGAAGAATAGCACAATTTACTGGGTATAGTCGTTATGGTATCTTTATCACTTATCATTATTTTTACAGGACTTATTGCAGGTATATTTCTTACCCTACATTCTATTCCCTGGCAAATCATATATATACTTTTTGCAATACCGTTTATTTTTATACTGAAAAATAGACGGATTTTATTTTTTTCCCTCGGAATTATTACCGGTTATATTACCACATACATTCACATACAGGTTCCTTCTCATCATATTCTTAACTACAAATGTAACTGTATAGATAAAGCAGAAGGGATGATTATTTCTTCAAGGACTTACCCATTTTCCACAGAGTATGTTGTAGATATGGATGTAATAGAAATGTCTGGCATACAATACAGGGTATCAGGCAGGATTCTGCTGAAGGTAAAGGATATTAAACACTTTTACTATCTTCCGGGTTCATATCTATCAATGAACAACCTCGTACTCCAGCAGATTCCACTTCCTTTAAATCCTGGAGGGTTTGACTACAGTAGATATTTACAAAGAAAAGGCATTTATCTTGAAGGTAAGGCGGATAACATTTTTGTTAAAGAAAAAAGAAATTTTCTGTTATCTCTCTATAAGATACGGCTGGCAATCATAAAAAAAATTGATTCGGTATTTTTATACTTTCCCGAAGAGAAAGAACTTCTTAAAACAATTACCATAGGGAGTGAACATATTCCAGAGTTTCTTAGAGAAGCAGGAATAAAAAGCGGGACGTACCATTTACTTGTCATTTCAGGATTACATATCGTATTTATACTTCTCTTTCTTAAAATTATATTTATACCATTTGCAGAAGTGAATAATAGACATCCTAAACTATTCCCTTCTCTTGCCCTTTTCTTTTTATGGTTCTATGCATGTCTTACAGGTTTCAAGGTTCCTGTTTTAAGGGCTGTTCTTATGGTTTCCCTTTTCTTTTTAGGGGAATTGATTGAAAGGGACATAGATATTATAAGTTCTATTATAGCGGCTGCTTTTTTTCTTCTGGTTATCAATCCGTACAATATCTATGATGTTTCATTCCATCTCTCTTTCCTCGCAACACTCGGTATAGTTCTTTTCTGGAAAAGATTCAAACTTACTGAAAGAAACTATCTAAAAAGTATTATCCTTACCAGTTTATCTGCACAGATATCAGTAATTCCAATTTTACTTTACCATTTTGGATACTTCTATCCTGCAGGATTGATAAATAATATATTCTTTGTTCCACTTGCAGGTATTATTCTCATTATTTCCTTTGTTTCTTTTATCATCCCTTTATTTTTCTATATATTGCGTTTTCTTTTAACATTTTTTATCAGGGGTATTACACTCTCTGCTTCTATATCACCACCTGTAGTTATATCATTTTCAATACCATTGATTATTACTTTCTATATATTTTTCTTACTGCTTCTATATTCACCGAGAAAAAAGGAAATTACAGCAGGACTTATTTCAATTATTTTTATATCATTAACTTTAAATCTTTTACATAAAGGTAAACAGGAAAAAGGAGTTATTTATTTTCTATCCCTTACCAGACCTTCTGTTGTTTATCTGGAGGGAAACGACTCTGTATGTTTTCTTGCGGACCACTATAAGACCAGTGAGTTAGAAGAAACAGTTATTCCCTTACTTAAAAAATATAACGTTGATAATATTACACTTTTTTACACAACCTCTTCTTTTAATCATACTGCAACGTTCAATACACTTAAAAAGCAATTTAATATAAAAGTATATGAACCTGAGGGAATTAAAAAAGCATTTGCTTATCCTTATCTGAAAATATATTATTACAACACATATCCTTATCTTTTTAAATTCCTGTCTGAAGGGGAAGATATTTCTTTAAGAGAATTTGAAGTAGAATTTATAGGGGAAGAAAATGGAATGCTAACATATGTTATCAAAGAAAAAGGGAATGCTATCCTTATTGCACCTTATGTTGGGGAGTATATCGCGGAAAAGATTAGAGGGGAAAATATAAAAGTTGCATATTTTGAAGATGTAAAAAAGACAAAGGGTGTAATGAAAAAACTTTCTTCCGTAAGATATGATTATCTTATTCTCCCACAGCAATATAAAAAGTTTGACCGGCTACTTGCTCTAAGAAATAACTCTTTTTATCTCAACCAATCTGCTGTTAAGATTATATTTAACAACAGGTCAATTAGTACTAATTATTACTATCAAAAAATTATTCTACCGTAGGAAATAATTAAGAGATAAAGAGATTATCAACAACCGATACAGGTGTAAAAGATATATTAATTTTATGGGCAAAAATACTTTAAAATATTAACGGTAAATTTTAATCTTGACAGGGTATTTTTTTAAGGGTATAATGTATACGTCTCTGGCAACCACGGCGAAAGGGTAACACCCGTTCCCATCCCGAACACGGCCGTTAAGCCTTTCAGCGCCGATGGTACTGCATCTGCAAGGATGTGGGAGAGTAGGTGTTGCCAGAGACATTTTTTATTTCCATATCAATTAAAAATCTGATATAATAAAATTATCACAGATAAAACTTTTAATTTTTGATTGGAGGAAAAATGGGGAAGGTTTATAACATAGGTATATTTGGACCAAACAAATCAGGGAAGACATTGTTAGTAGAAGCGATGCTTTACAGCACGGGAATGATAGAAAAATTTGGTGGTGTTAATGGAACTTCCACTACAATGGATTATGATAAAGAAGAGATAGAAAGACAGATGGGTATTAACCTTTCAGTCGGTTATATAAAGAAAGGTAATGATATTCTTTATATTCTTGATACACCCGGCTATATGGACTTTATAGGGGAACAGATTTCAGGACTGGAGGGTTGTGATATAGCGGTGCTCGTTATATCTGCCAGCGAAGGAATAAGCACCGGTGTTGAAAAGTTATGGGAGATGCTAAGAGAAAAGGGAAAGCCCACAATTATCTTTATAAATAAACTGGATACCCCTGATGTTTCTTTTGAAGGTATATGGAAAGAATTAACATCTTTTTTAGGGAAAAATCTTCTTCCTATTACAGTCCCTTTATATCAAGATGGGCAGATAAAAGGAGTGGCTAACATTCTTGATAAGAAAAGTGGAGAAGACACTATTTTACAGGGATATTTCCAGCAAGCGATGGATGTAATTGCTGAACTGGATGATGCATTAATGGAAAGATATCTTGAAGGAGCAGACATATTTTCAGAAGATATAGCCACATATATAAAAAAGGGACTTACTGAGAGGAAACTTGTTCCTGTATTTTCTGGGGCATCTATAAGTCAGATAGGGATAGAATCATTTATTTCTTTCCTTTTTAAGTATTTACCATCTTCTACTGAGATGCCTCCTATAAAAGTATTGCAGAATGAGCAGGAAGGTTTGATTGAAAGGAAAGAAGATGGACCTCTAACAGGAATCGTTGTAAAGACCATACTGGACCCGTTTGCAGGAAAACTTTCTTATCTCAGGGTCTTTTCTGGGATACTCAGGTCAAACTCTCAGTTTTTTAATATAACGAAAAATACAAAAGAACGGGTAGGACAATTATTAAGGGTTCAGGGTAAGAAACAGGAACCAGTGTCTGAAGCATATCCTGGGGATGTAGTTGCAGTAGCGAAACTCTCAAGTGCTCAGGCATTTGATAGTTTCTGTGAACCGTCAAACCCTGTTAAGATACCTGTTTATCCTGTACCTGAAGGGGCTGTATCTTATTCTATAAAACCAAAGGTGAAAGGGACTGAAGATAAGTTAGGTAATGCAATAGGAAGAATTGTAGAGGAAGACCCGACCATCAAGGTTTTCAGAGATGAAGAGACAGGAGAGACAATCATATCAGGTATGGGAGACCTTCATATAGATATAGTAGTGAATAAATTTAAAGAGAAGTTTGGTGTTGAGGTAGAAAAAGGGATACCTAAAATTGCATATAAGGAGACAATAACAACTACTGCAGATGCCGAAGGGAAACATAAGAAACAGACAGGAGGAAGAGGGCAGTATGGACACTGTTTTATTAAGGTAGAACCACTTCCGAGAGGTACTGGTTTTGAATTTGTGGATGAGATTTTCGGAGGTGCTATACCGAGACAATTTATCCCTTCAGTAGAGAAAGGGATAAAAGAAGCGATGAAAAAAGGAGTTCTTGCTCAATACCCTGTGGTTGATATCCGTGTTCGTCTTTACGATGGCACATACCACACAGTTGATTCCTCTGATATTGCTTTTCAGATAGCCGGAAGTCTTGCTTTACAGAAGGCATTGCAGCAGGCAAATCCTGTACTTCTTGAACCAATCGTTAATGTAGAAGTCCGTATACCACAGGAATTTGTTGGAGATATCATAGGTACCATTAATGCAAAAAGAGGCAGGGTTCTTGATATGATTTCTACAGGTAAAGCCAGTACAATAAAAGCACAGGTGCCACTTGCAGAGATGTCAAACTATACCAATGAGTTAAGGTCAATAACAAGTGGAAGTGGAACATATACAATGGCATTTTCACATTATGAAGAGGTCCCTAACCATATAGCAACAAAAATAATAGAAGAGAGAAAAAGAGAAAGGGAAGCGAAACAATAATGGAAAAGGTAGAGATTGAAGGTATTATCTTTAATCTTGTTGATTACTCGCCAGTTGTTATATTAAAGAGTGCAAAAGGGAAAGTATTACCAATTGTTGTAGGGATATTTGAGGCACAGTCCATCCTTGTTGCTATAGAAGAAGCATCTTTTCCCAGACCACTTACACATGACCTGATGAAAAATATTATAGTAGATTTTGGTTGGGAACTATTCCGTATGGAGATATATACATTAAAAAAGAGTATATATTATGCACGGCTGATATTGAAAAAAGAGAGTGAGATAAAGGATATTGACTGTAGACCCAGTGATGGTATTGCACTTGCGTTAAGGTTTAAAGCATCAATATTTGTTGATGAAGCCCTTCTTACAGATATAGAAATAGTAAAGGCATATGAAGGGAAAAAGTTTATCAGAGCAAATAAGCTTGATAAGCCCATAACTAAGAAAGAAGCAGAAGAGTTCAGGAAGTTCATTGAGAATGTAAGTGCAAAAGAGTTCTGGGAAAAACTAAAAAAAGAGTAAGGAGGTTTTTATGTCAGGACATTCAAAGTGGCACAGTATCAAGCATAAGAAGATGGCGACAGACGCCAAGCGCGGTAAGATGTTTACCAAACTCATTAGAGAGATAATGATGGCAGCAAAGACAGGGGGAGGTAATCCTGATACCAACCCGAGGTTGAGGATGGTAATTGATAAGGCAAAAAGTTTTAATATGCCTAATGATAATATCCAGCGTGCAATTAAGAAAGGACTTGGAGAAGAGGGTGGTGTACAGTTAGAACAGGTTACCTATGAGGGTTATGCCCCAGGAGGTGTGGCTGTATATGTGGAAGTATTAACCGACAACAAAAATAGAAGTGCATCAGAGATAAGGTCCATATTTTCCAAACACAATGGTAATTTGGGTGGTGCGGGAAGTGTCTCCTGGATATTTGAAAGAAAAGGGGTGATTTCTGTAAGCAAAGATAAAGCAAAAGAGGATGAACTTCTTGAAATTATACTTGAGGCAGGAGCAGAAGATATGAAGACCGAAGGAGATATTTATGAGATTACCACCCCATCTGAAAATTTTGATAGTGTGAAGAAAGCACTTAGTGACAGAAATATACAGATAAATGATGCAACTATTACATTTGTACCCAAAAATACTGTAAGAGTGGAAGGTAAAACCGCAGAACAGGTATTGAAACTTCTTGAAGCACTTGAAGACCATGATGATGTGCAGGGTGCCTATGCAAATTTTGACATACCCGATGAGATAGTAAATGCGGTCTCTTCATAATAATGATAAGATGACAGAGAAGATATTGGGGTTTGATCCTGCTGTTAACCGGGTGGGTTACGGTCTTATTGAAAACAAAGGTAAGGATGTTAAAGTAGTATCTACAGGAATAATAATTTCAAATATGTCTCTCCCTTATTACCAGAAACTTATAAATCTTATAGAGAATATTGATAAAATCCTTGATAGATTTTTACCCGATATGGTTGTGATTGAAGAGATATATGTTGGTAAAAATGCCCGTATTGCTTTAAAAATCGGACAGATAACAGGTCTTATTATTGCCTCTTCTGCGAGGAAGGGCATTCCATTTCATTTGATACCACCTGCAGAAGTGAAAGAATGTCTTACGGGTAACGGAATAGCAACGAAACAACAGGTCCAGTTTATGTTAGAACATATAACAGGTTATACAAAATTTAACAACACTGACGAGAGTGATGCTGTAGCAGTTGCTGTTGCATATCTACAGAGAAGGAAAGAATATGATTTATTATATTCAAGGTAAACTGATTTCTAAATCACCGACCAGTGTGGTATTAGATAATAATGGTGTGGGATATATAGTGAGTGTTTCACTTGAAACATCGCGCACCATAGGAGAACAGGGAGAAAATTTACGACTTTTTACATATCAGATTATAAGGGAAGAAGAAATTCAACTATACGGATTTGCTACAGAAAAGGAAAGGGATGCATTCCTTATGCTTATTTCTGTACCAGGTGTAGGTCCCAGAGTGGCTTTAAGAATCCTTTCAGGGCTTACAACAGAACAATTATATCAGGCAATACTGTCTGAAGATATTGCTGTATTTACAGAGGTCCCTGGCGTTGGTAAAAAGACAGGAGAACGTCTGATTGTTGAACTAAAGCAAAAAATAGAAAAACTTCCTGTTCTGCCGGGTAAAGAAGAGAAGACAGAGATGGAGGTATTTACAGGAGCGGTGGAGGCACTTATTGTACTGGGATATAAGAGAAAGGATGCTGTGAGTGTTGTAGGAAGGATTATAAAAGAGACAGAGAAAAGATTGAGTATAGAGGAAGTAATAAAAGAAGCATTAAAGAGGACATAAAGGACTTTATTGTTATGGAAAAAGAAAGAATAACATCTCCTGTTGCAGTTAATGAGGATAAAAAGTATGAGAGTGCTTTAAGACCATTAAGGTTTTCAGAATTCGTTGGACAGGATAAGGTAAAAGAAAACCTTGAGGTTTTCATAAAAGCGGCTAAAGAGAGAGAAGATGTACTTGACCATGTTTTATTCCATGGTCCACCGGGAATAGGGAAAACAACCCTTGCTTATATTATAGCCAATGAGATGGGTGTGAATATCAGAGCAACATCAGGTCCTGTAATAGAGAGGGCAGGAGACCTTGCAGGAATACTTACAAACCTTGAGGAAGGGGATGTACTTTTTATAGATGAGATACATCGGTTGCCGAGGACGATAGAAGAATATCTTTATAGTGGAATGGAAGAGTTCTGTATAGATATTGTTATAGGAGAAGGTCCTAAGGCAAGGTCTGTAAAAATTCCTCTGAAAAAATTTACACTTGTAGGTGCAACAACGAGGATAGGGCTACTTACATCTCCTTTAAGAAACAGGTTTGGTATAATGCATCGGCTGGATTACTATACAACAGATGAACTTAAATCAATAGTGAAAAGAGCAGCAGGACTGATAAAAATAGAGATAACAGAAGAAGGTGCAGAGGAGATAGCGAAAAGGGCAAGAGGAACCCCTCGGGTTGCAAATCGTCTTCTCAGACGAATTAGGGACTATGCTCAGGTAAAAGGGACAGGTGTAATAGACAAAAATATTGCCAGACATGCACTTGATAAAATGGATGTTGATGAAGAAGGACTTGATGAGATGGACAAGAAAATTCTTGAAGTTATTATAACAAAGTTTGGTGGGGGACCTGTAGGACTGAAAAGTTTATCTATAGCAGTTGGAGAAGAGACAGATACCATTGAGGAGGTATATGAGAGTTTTCTGGTAAGGAAAGGTTTTATAAAGAAGACGTCACAGGGAAGGGTTGTTACCCCCCTTGCTTACAAACATCTCGGTATAGTATTTCATGAGGAAGGTGGTACCAATCTATTCTGAAAAATTCTGAAAAATGCTTAAAGCGATAAATCTGCAAAAAAAATTTGGAAGAAAGGAAGCAGTCAGGAATATCTCTATAAATGTAGAGAAGGGTGAGATTGTTGGACTTTTAGGTCCTAATGGGGCAGGGAAAACCACAACATTTGAAATGATAGTTGGTTTTATAAATCCTGATAATGGGAAAATTTTTCTACAGGATAAAGATATATCAGGATTACCTGTATGGAAAAGGGCGAGGGAAGGGCTTTTATATCTACCGCAGGAAATCTCTTTATTCAATAAACTCACAGTGGAAGAAAATATATATATCATCCTTGAGGAATATTATAAGGACAGAAACGAGATGGAAGAGATATGCCATAAGTATCTGGCAAAGGTAGGACTGTTGGATTTCAGGAAACATATTGCAGGAACCCTTTCAGGTGGAGAGAAGAGACGACTTGAGATAGGAAGATGTCTTACTCTCAATCCTAAATTTTTCCTTCTTGATGAACCGTTTTCAGGAATAGACCCAAAGACCGTATATGAACTTCAGGATACCATTGTTGAATTAAAAAAGGAAAATATAGGTGTACTTCTCACAGACCATAATGTTAGAGATGCACTGAAAATTACAGACAGAGCATACCTTATACACAAAGGAGAAATCCTTATAGAAGGTACTCCAGAACAGATACTTTCACATCCTGATTCAAGAAAGATATATTTTGGAGAGAAATTTGAGATATGAAAAATAAAATAAAAGTAGTACCATCCCACATTGCAGTTATTATGGATGGTAATGGTAGATGGGCGAAGAAAAGGGGATTGCCGAGGATTGCAGGACATAGGGAAGGACTGAAAGCAGTAAGAAGAATAGTTAAGGCAGCGAGTAATTACGGAGTTAAATATCTTACACTCTATTCTTTCTCAACAGAGAACTGGAAACGTCCACCTGAAGAAGTAAAGTTCCTTTTCCATCTTATGGAAGAAAGATTAAGAGCTGAAGGAGAAAAACTCCATAAAAATAATGTAAGGGTATATTTTATAGGTAAAAGGGAGCAATTACCAGAAAAACTCATAAAAACGATGTTATATATTGAAAAAAAGACCCATAAGAATACAGGTCTGAACCTTATATTTGCCATAAATTATGGTAGCAGGCAGGAGATAGTAGATGCAGTGAGGAAGTGTGTTTCTTCGGAGGAGAAAGATATTACAGAGGAGATGATAGAAAAAAATCTTTATACAGCAGGTATCCCTTCGCCTGACCTTATTATAAGGACATCCGGTGAAAAAAGAATGAGTAATTTTCTATTATGGCAGTCGGCATATGCAGAACTTTATTTTACTCCTGTTCTCTGGCCTGACTTTACGGAAAATGACTTCTTGAAAGCACTTTTTGATTACCAGAGAAGACAGAGACGTTTTGGTGGAGTGTCAGTATGAAAAATATCGTTATACTCGGCAGTACAGGAACAATAGGACAGAATACCCTTGAGGTTATAAGACAATCCAGAGATAGATTTAGGGTTATTGGACTTGCCTGTCAGACAAACAGAGATATACTTGTTGACCAGATTGAAGAATTTTCACCACTTTATGTTTATACGGAAAAAAGAGATATCTCTTTTGAAAAAAGGTTTAAAAACATCAAATTTTTATATGGAGAAGAGGGGATTGAAGAAATAACAACACTTAAAAAAGCAGACATTATCATCTGTGCTATACCGGGAATAAAAACCCTGAAAGCAATTATATCAGCCATCAAGGAGAAAAAGACCATAGGGCTTGCTACAAAGGAAGTCCTTGTTGTTGCAGGTGATATGATAATCTCATTAGCAAAAAAGTATAGAGTAGAGATTCTACCTGTGGACAGTGAACATAACGCACTTTTTCAGGCACTTAAAGGAGTGAAAGAAAAAGATATATACAGGGTGTATCTTACTGCGTCAGGCGGACCTTTTTATGGGAAACAGAGAAACAAGGATGAATCTCTTGAAGACGTCCTTGCACATCCTGTATGGAAGATGGGGAAAAAGATAACTGTTGATTCTGCTACAATGATGAATAAGGCCTTTGAGGTTATTGAAGCACATCACCTATTTAACCTGTCATCCGATAAGATAGAAGTTCTTATACATCCTGAGGCAATTGTCCATGGAATGGTAGAATTAATAGATGGGACAGTCAAAGGTATATTTTCTGTACCTGATATGAAGTTTCCAATAAGTTTTGTTCTTAATTATCCTTACAGGAAGAACTCATGCTGGCAACATATTGACTTTGGCAGAAATGGACTTCTACATTTCTATCCTGTTGATAGAAAAGAGATGTGGTTCACACTTGCGCTTCAGGCAATAGAGAAAAAAGGGTCTTTCCCTGTTGTGCTTAACAGTGCTAATGAAGAAGCGGTGTCTTTGTTTCTTAAAGGTAGTATTAAATTTAGAGAGATACTTCCTCTTGTGAAAAAGGTTGTTGATATACACACATACAGTAAAAATATTTCATTAAAAGAATTGTTTAAGATTCATATATGGGCAAAGGAGAAAACAAAAGAACTCGCAGGAGATAAAATATGATAATTTCTGCTATATCTATTTTAGTACTTTTTTCTGTTATTATACTTGTTCATGAAGCAGGACATTTCCTTGTGGCAAAGAAGGTAGGTATCCGTGTTGAAAAATTCTCGCTCGGTTTTGGACCACGGATATTTTCTGTTAAAAGAGGTGATACGGTGTATCAACTTTCACTTCTTCCTTTTGGCGGATTTGTAAAGTTAGCAGGTGAAGAGGACAGTTTTAACAAGGAGGTATATGAGAAGTGGGAGTATATGGGAAAAAGTCCCGGACATAGGAGTCAGGTGATAGTTGCTGGCTCTTTTTTTAATCTAGTTCTTGCATTTTTACTACTGATACCTGTTTTTATCATAGGAGTTCCTGGTTATGATGGAACAAAAATTGGTTCTTTTGTGGAAGGTATGCCTGCAGAGACATCAGGACTTAAAGTTGGTGATGAGATACTCAAGGTAAATGGAATTGAATGTAAAGAATGGTTTGATGTTTTAGTAAATATCCGTAAGACAATAGATACGTCAGATACGTCTCCTGCTACCCCTGTTGAACTCACTATTAAAAGAAATAATGAAATAATGGAAATAAAGGTTATGCCAGCTCTTTATAAAGAAGGCAGTAGTATCTCAACTGGTAAGCCAATGTATATACTCGGTATCTCTCCTATGGAAAAGACAGAGAGATATGGACCAGGTGAAGCGGTTATCAGAGCATCAAAGGAATTCTTGAAGATGCTTCATAGTATCTTTATAGCAATCAAGATGCTTATTACAAGACAGGCATCTCCAAAACAACTTTCAGGTCCTGTAGGTATTGCAAAGTGGGGTGCAGAAGTTGCAAAAGGGGGGATAGGCAGGTTTTTATACTTCATTGCGTTCATCAGTATAAATTTAGGTATAGTTAATATGATGCCATTTCCTTTACTGGATGGTGGACATCTTGCAGGGCTTGCAGGTGAACGGATTATGAGAAGACGTCCTTCAAAAAAATTTTTAGAATGGTCCGGGTACATAGGACTTATATTGATAATATGCCTTGCTCTATATGTAACATACAATGATATATTAAGAGTACTGGAAGAGGCAGTAGGAAAAAAGTAGATATAAGTAAAGTATTGGTAGATAGATAGAGAAATGAAAGAGATAAAAAGGAAGACAAAAAAGGTAAAGGTAGGTAATGTATATATAGGAGGTAATGCACCTATATCTGTTCAGGGGATGACAAAATGCAGCACAGCAGATATAAACAGTTTGATAACTGAAGCAAAAAGGATGATAAGGGCAGGGGCAGAGATTATAAGAGTAGCGGTCCTTAACGAGGAAGATATAAAAGGGCTGAAGGTTCTTAAAGACAAGATAAATATTCCTCTGGTAGCAGATATACATTACCATAAAAAACTTGCTTTTCTTGCTATAGAAAATGGTGCGGATAAGATACGGATAAACCCTGGGAATATGCTTCAAAGGGATATAAAAGAGATAGTGAAAGTAGCAAAAGAAAAAGGTATAGCCATTCGGATAGGTATAAACTCTGGTTCTGTGAAGATAGGAAGTAATCTTGTAAAAAGCATGGTATCTTCTGCTCTGGATACATTAAAACTTATTGAGGATATGGACTTCCATAATACTGTTATCTCTCTAAAGACGCCTTCAGTGAAAGAAACAGTTGCCTGTTATAGAAAAATATCTGAACTCGTGGACTATCCTTTACATTTAGGTATTACAGAAGCAGGAAGGGGTGCCCTTGCATTTAGTAAGTCCGTTTTAGGCATAGGGGTATTATTACTTGAAGGGATAGGAGATACAATACGTGTTTCTCTTACAGAGCCATCATATAAAGAAATAGAGATAGGTAAAGCAATACTCCAGTCAGCCGGTTTAAGAAGATTTGAATCAGAGATTATATCCTGCCCTACCTGCGGTAGAACCCAGGTGAACTTAAAAGATGTCTTGAGGAAAGTTGAAAAAGAAATAAAGGCGCTTGAAGAAAAATATCCAAGAGTAAAGGACTTGAAAATAGCAGTAATGGGATGCAGTGTCAACGGACCTGGAGAGGCGAAACAGGCAGATATAGGAATAGCAGGAGGGAGAGGAAGATTTGCTTTATTTAAAAAAGGTGTTATAATAAGTACCTATTCAGAAAAAACAATTGTAGAAAAGATGTTGACAGAAATCAGGATATTGTTAACGAAAGGAGAGAAATGGAAGAGTTGAAAATTGGAATTATCGGGTTTGATACATCACATGTGCCTGCGTTTACGAGATTACTGAATGATGAAAATGACCCATATCATGTTTCAGGTGGCAAGGTTGTTGCCGGTTATCCTTCATTCAGTCCTGATCTTGAGGCAAGTTATAGTAGGGTGGAGGGTTTTAAGAAAGAGATGGTTGAGAAGTGGGGTATAAAGATAGTATCATCCATAAAGGAATTGTTGAAGGAGGTTGATGCTATACTTCTTGAAAGTGTTGATGGAAGAAGGCACTTAAAGGAGGCAACCCCTGTTATAAAAGCAGGAAAGCCACTTTTTATAGATAAACCACTGGCAGCAAGTTTCAAAGAGGCAAAAAAGATTGTGGAACTGGCAAAAAAGTACAACTGCCCTGTTTTTTCTTCCTCTTCTTTAAGATTTGACTACAACATAAGCAGGGTAAGAAAAAACCCTGAAATTGGAAATATCCTCGGATGTGATGCATTTAGTGCTGCAACAATGGAGCCCACAAATCCTGGATTATTCTGGTATGGGGTACATGGTGTGGAAATTCTTTATACCTTTATGGGAACTGGCTGTAAGAAACTCTTTTCAAAATATACAGAAGGTGCACATTTTGTTGTTGGTGAATGGGAGGACGGCAGGATAGGAACAGTAAGGGGAACAAGGAAAGGACCGCATTCTTATGGGGCGAGGGTATTTGGAGAAAAGAAGGTAGAACAGGTTACTCATTCCCCTGAAGTACCATTTTATTCACAGTTGCTTAAGGAGATCATACCTTTCTTCCAGACAGGTAAGAGTCCTGTCCCTCTGGAAGAAACTCTTGAGATAATGCAGTTTATGCAGGCAGCACTTCTGAGTGAAAAGAAAGGTAAAGAGGTACTACTCTCATCTATCAGGTGAAGAGAGAGATAAAATAGATTAAAACCTGTATTCAGCAGTATAGGTTATCTTTGTTTCTCCGTCAGCAGGTATATTTACTTCAAATGTAAGGGTTGTAGCATCCTCTTTTTTATACTCATGGCTTGACTGTACAACCTTCCAGTCACCCCATTGCCTTTCTATTACTTTTACCACCACTGGCTCTTTTTTGTGGTTTCTTAAAATAATCTCATAAGAATCCCGATACAGATTTACCGCTAACTTTTTGTGGTCTGTAACCTTTCTTTCTCCCACAATATCAAAGGCATTACCTAAATAAAGTGATATCTTTTCATCCTTTGGGGTGTGGTCTATCTGGTTTTCTCCGATGAATTGTAATGACTTATCTATATCCGCCTTATAGACCTTTACTGTCCCTTTTGGTAAAGGTATACCAAGTCCATTTTCCTTACTGTTTTTGAATTCTATATTTACTCCCACCTTTTTATTACATTGAAGTCCCTGCCAGTTGTCATAGTAGTACCAACTGTATAACGCACCGCTGTAGGTATATACCTTATTTACAGATACCTTTGGAGCGGTAAGTAAACTTATCTGTTTTGTCTGATTGTTTTTAAGTGTGGTCTTTCTCTGGAGTTCGTAAAGGTGGTATTCAAACAGTTGTCTTTCTTCAAACTGCTCAGCGGAGGGAATAGCAGCCGCCTTCATCACCATATCACTAACAATTCCTTCTCTCCTCTGAACCCTGAAAACATCCCCCGCAACAAGTTTCAGTGAGGCATTTTCGTAGTCAGTTCCACTTCTATTATCAATTGTTACCCAGCCGGTAAGTGATATGGACTTTTCATCATCAGATACAGCAGCCACATAGTCAGCCACCCAGTTGATTCCACCTGTAATATAACTTACCTCAACATCGTGTGTACCTGGCTTATTATTTACGATAGACCATACAAGTGTTGGCTTTGTTATCAGTCCTTCAGGTAGTTGTGGGAATTCAATATCCCTTACATTTTCTCTGTTTATCATAAAGACAGGTCCTTTTTCCTTATCTTCCACAAGTACAATCTGGCTTCCATCATAACTGGCAAGGTATCCGGTATACCTGACATCATCCTGAGATATTACACTTATTACCTTATCAACATACTTTGAAAGGAGTTTGTCTGCACTTACAAGGTCATATTCAAAGTTCTGTTCCAGTATCCCGCACTTATCAGGTGCTGTGATGGACTTAAAATGGACACTCGCTGGCTCAATATTGCCTGCAATATCAACAAACCGTATTTCACTCTTCCCTTCTTTTAGATTGATACTCCTTACATCCCTTACGAGCGCAAAGTTCTGGTTGTATACAGTTAAACTTACATCCTTTCTCTTCATCTCCTGGGCAAATCCAGTAAGCGATATACACAGAAGCAACACCATTACTACAAAAACCATCTTTCTTTTCATCTTCCACCTCCATATTTTTTGTATTCAATCCTTTTTATCTCTATTTCTCCTGAACACACCTTGACAAATGGTTTTTTATCCTTTACACCTGCGAGTCCATATCCTGTAGATGTGCAGAAGAAACAGGAAAAGTTCCCTTTTATAGAAGGGTTGATATAAAGTATCTTTTCTACAGCATCATAGCGGATACCTGTTAGCCCCTGAAGCAGTCCATAGGAAGAGAGAGCCCTTCCATACCAGTGCCCGCATTCATACTCATCAAATGGATTTCTTTTTGTCCCATCATATCTTTTTCTTGCTGTCCTGACAATCTCCAGTCCTTCTTTTACCCTTCCAAATATCATAAGGTGTGAAGCCACCTGATATTCAATACCCGTCCATACCTCATTAGAATAAGGAAAAGGAAATGTTAATTTTCCTCCTTTGGGCCAGGTGCAGAGAAGCAGTCCACCATCATTTCCAATAGCATATCCAGGTCTCTGTGGATTAATATGGTCTATAAGTGATTTTTTGAAGTTGTATTTGAATACAGAGAGCAGATGTCTTTTAACTTTTTTATTATCCAGTATTTCACCTATTCCACACACCTCTGCCAGCCACGCTCCTAAAACACCATCTGCAAGGCATCCCTTTCCATACTGTTTACTCGGTCCCTCTTTTTTTATAACCTCCATTACCTCATCCAACCATGCAGGACAGAGCCCTGCATATCTTGTTTTTTCATAGAGGTTCTTAATTGCTTCTCTGTCTTCTGTGTATTTTTTTTCTGTGGGGTCTTCTGTTTTCAGTCCTTTCCATCTGATATCCTGATAAAAATATTCTCCATTGAAAAGATGTTTTTCTAAGTATCTTCTACCCTTTTTATAAAGTTTGCGGTAAAGTGGGATATCTTCACCCAGCGCTTCCGCTATAAGAGATGCAGATTTAAGTGCACCGAGATAAATACTGCAACACATACCATCAGGTCCCCAGAACTCAATATCATAGGTGTTATGATGCGGTTCTTCTAATATCCCTTTATGTTCAGGGTCCCATGTCTCTATACAGTAATCTAAACTTTTCTTTACCTTTTCCCATATACTTTTCAGCCATCGGGTATTACCACTTATTCTCCAATCCCTGTAAACTTTTATAATACCACCCAGTTGTCCATCCGCTGCAGGATGGAATCTGTGGACAGATGGACGGATAGGGAGCCATGCACGAAATTCCTGATGTCCTTGTTCGTCCTGCATCTCATTAAATTCTGTTTCTCTAAGTGTCCTTTCAAGTGATGGAAAAAGGTGTGGGATTGCCTGTGCATAGTTCCAGACATGGGTACAGGAGCCAGGACAGCAACCGTATGTATCACTGCATCCTTCCCAGCACCAGAGCCGGCCATCTATCTGTCGCAGGACTGTTGGAGATTTAAGTATGGAAAGGTTCGCAGATNCAGCATCAATGATTTCTGCCGGTATGGATGAACTGTAAAAACACTCTGTAAATTTTTCTGTCTCTTCCTTTAATCCATTATAATTTTCTGCCCAGTATCTGGCTACCTCCTGAATATTATTGAATCTACCTGCATACCAGGGTTTGTAATATCCTTTTGTATCGTCATCTCCTGTCTTAATGTTGCTATTCGGAACATACCAGCAGAGAAGAATTTTTATTGTCTTTTTACCACCAGCAGGGATTTTGACAGATACATATATACTCGCTCCAGGACTGGCTTGTTCATCCTGTTTGAATGGTGGATTGGAGATAACGCGGGATAGTTCTATCTCTCTCCAGAGAATAGTTGTAAGGTCAAAATTACCAACCCTGAACCACCTGCAGTTTATACCTGCATTTTCTTCTAAAACCATAGCACAGAAACTACCTTCATCATATGGCTTTTCATCAGTTCCATCCTGATAGAGAATAAAGCCCTTATTGTTCAATTCCTTAACCCCACACTTCTTTGTTTCAGTTGCAAGAAAGTTTTTTGAATGGAATGAATAAACTCCTTCAATTGATTTTTTACCTTTATTTATAAAGGTATATTCAAGTGCACAAACAGGAAGAGACAGATCTTCATCTAACGGTATGAAAGGGCTCCACCCGGTAATCTCAACCTTCATCGGCAGTTCTGGATACGCAAGTTTTACTGTGGCAAAAGGGAATCTTGCTGTAAATTCTTCTGTAAAACATCTCGGTAGTCCGTAGATAGTCCCTGTCAGTCCACTACCTCCTCCTGGTATACCATATACCTTCCATTCCGGTATTTCTCCTTCAAGTACCCTCGCTGTCTCAGGGTGGTTTTTAACACAGAAGGCAGAAAACATAAGTGGTTGATTGAATAACTCTGGTTTATGTCTTAAAGATATATGTGTAAAGCCACCATTTCCTTCCAAACATATTGTTCCTGCACCAATCCCTCCCATAGGAAATGCAATATAGTTACGGTTTTTACCCGTATATATCGTCCCTTTCCCTTTCTTTTTTATTACAGACATATCAGTTATATAACAGATACTTTTTTCTCTTTTCAATAAACTCCTTTAAAGATGACTGATATGAATTAACAATCTCTTCTGCCTTTGCTCCTCTCTGGACCAGTTTCCTTATTTTATCACTTCCATTGACCTTATCAAACATATCTATATTAGAAGGAGAGGCAGCAGAAAAATTAAACTTTTCAGGATATAGTTTCAACAGTGCTTCTATTATGTGATAGCATATCTCCACTGGTTTATATTTCCTTTTGTCGGTGATAATAATCCTAAAGCCGTTGCACTCCTGCCCGTTGTAAAGTCCATAAAAAGGAGTGAAATGAAATGTCTGGAAATATACACCTGAAAGTTTTTTGTTGTTCAGATAAGATGTTATCTTTTCTGCATCAATCCATGGTGCACCAACCAGTTTGAAGGGAAGGGTATATCCCACCCCCACATTTACTAATCCTAATTCTCCGAGGATACCAGTGATAGGGTAGAAGAAGGGAGTATCAGGTTCAGGGATGTGAGGGGATGTAGGTATCCATATGAGTCCTGTATCTTCCCATAGCATCTCTCTTTTCCATCCCTCCATTTTTATCACAGTAAGGTTGCAATTTATATTAAGTTCTTTATTAAGAAATAGAGCAATCTCTCCCACAGTCATTCCATGGACATATGGTATTGGAGCAGACCCCACAAATGATTCAAAATTCATATCCAGTACTGGTCCATCTACAAGCAACCCACCCAGTGGATTTGGTCTGTCAAGTACTACAAACTGGATATTATTCTTTGCTACCTCTTCCATACAGTATCTCATTGTAGAGATATAGGTGTATGAGCGTGCTCCAACATCCTGTATATCAAAGATAAGGACATCAATCCCTTTTAACATCTCTGCTGTGGGTCTTCTCGTGGCACCATATAAACTGAATACCTTTATGCCTTTCTCTTCTCCTTCCCCTGTGATGATTCCCATCCTGCCACCTTTAAATCCATGTTCAGGACCAAAGAGTGCAACAAGTTTCACATCAGGCAGCCGAGAGATTATTTCTACAGATGGGATAAGGTTACTGTCCATACCTGTCTGGTTCGTAATAAGTCCAACCTTTTTCCCTTGAAGAAGTGTATGAGATAGAATATCTACTCCCAATTTTACAGATATTTCTCCGCTCATGCAGATTCCAGATAACAGAATAAAGAAGAGAATAAAAAGATGATATCGTGCAGAGTAAAATGATATTTTCTTCATAATTTTAACCTGTTATTTATATTACCACAATTTTATTTTAATCGGAATTCATTATCTGAAAAATATCTCTATTTAAGAATCTCTATTTAAGAATACGTTTAAGTACTTGACAAAATTTAATAAATATGCTATTTTTTTACAAGACAAAGAAAACGTTTAAAATGATTACAGTAAAAGACATTGCAAAGAAACTGGGGATATCTGTAGGAACTGTATCAAAGGCATTAAATGACAGTCCTGACATTTCAAAACATACAAAGGAGAGAGTAAAAAGGGTAGCAAAGGAGATGGGTTATATACCCAACCTGATGGCGCGCTCACTTGTCAGTAAGAAGACCGCTACAATAGGATTCTTAACATCTTTTTTTGATAATCCATCCCATATGGACCGACTTAGAGGTATCCAGTATATCTGTTTTAAAAACCACTATACACTTATAAGTTGTTTCAGCGAAGGTAAAGATGATGAGATAAGTAATGTAAAAAGATTGATTGCGAGAAAAGTAGATGGGCTTATAGTAACATCTTCTTCTAACAGTTCAGAGGTTAAAGCGCTCCTTAAAAACGTAGACGTTCCGTTGGTACTGATGAGTGAAATGATAGATGGGCTGGACTGTGTATATGTAGGTGAGGATGATTATGAGGGTATGCGGATGGCGACAGAGCATCTCATCTCTCTCGGACATAAGAATATTGCTTATTTTGGCAATTCTCCTAATATACCTTCTGATATCAATATGTTGAATGGATACAGATATACACTTGAAAAATATGGAATCCCATATAGGAAGGACTATACATTCTGGGGAAATACAGAAAAAGATATTTTGAAAAAGAACGTGATTTCCCTGATAAATATGGAAAACCCTCCAACAGGTATATTGTGTTGGAGTGATAGTATAGCATTGAATGTTATGAAGGTACTCAGGGAAGCAGGTAAAAAAGTTCCAGAGGATGTTTCTATTGTAGGTTATGATAACATAGAATTACTCTCTTTCTTTGATATCCCTTTAACAACCGTTGGACAGCAAACCTTCATGATAGGACAGAAGTCAGCAGAAGTTTTATTTGAAATGATAGAACAAAGTGAAAAGAGAAACAATCAGAAGATTATATTCACTCCAGAATTGATAATAAGGAACTCTACAGGCCCTGTAAAAGTTAAATAATAAGATTGAAAGAGAGGAAGGGAAATGGAAAGAAGAAGCGGGTTTACCCTAATAGAACTTCTGGTAGTGGTAGCAATCATTGCTATTCTTGCTGCGATATTACTACCAGCACTTTCACAGGCGAGGGAGAGGGCAAGACAGGCAACGTGTTTGAATAATCTTAAGCAGTTAGGACTTGGTTTTATGATGTATCTACAGGATAACGGAGAGTATTTCCCATTACAATCATCAGACCCGAATGACCTTGTGAATATTTACCAGTATAATGTAAAACCCAACAACTGGGCATGGGC
Organism: bacterium; assembly: GCA_026414725.1. Taxonomy (NCBI): domain Bacteria; species bacterium. Next base: position 113,987 of record JAOAIL010000001.1, on the reverse strand, counting down.
AATAGAGAGATATGTAAGAGGAAAGACCTGGACGGATTTTGATAGTGATATAGGTGTTTCTCTGCATAAATATATACTTGTAGAGAGGTTTATGACAGCGCGGTCTAATCCATTTAGATGTCCTAAAGAAATCGCTTTTTCTACATGGGTTACTGAGGATAAGGCATCCTGCAGTTACTGGGGAAACCGATTATTATTGACACCCGACTGGGGTCCTAACAGGAATCGTCGTCTATCAGAGGTAAGGAAAGACAATTCAAAAGTAGTTCTTTTATATGAATGGGGTTTACGGAGAGATGAACAGAGTAAAGATATTGCACGTGCTGGTGTGAATTGTTTCTGGAAGGGCCCCGGGGAGATGTACCCACCCAGACATTCCAGTGGTATGAATGTTCTATTTGTAGATGGACATGCTCAGTGGGTAAAAAATAAATATATGAATTCTACAGACCCTAATTTTTATGCTACTACTGATGAAAATGGGTTTACTTTTGAACGTAATTAATAATATTTAGAATTAAAGGAGATATGAGAATGGGGAAAAAGGTAAATGTTCAGTTTGTAATATGCATGTTTATACTGGTGTTGTGTTGTATTTCCTGCAAGGCGGTTATGAGTAATGGGGCTTTTAAAATGGAAGAAGATAAAGAGTGTTTACTCAATCTTGATTTTAGCAGTGGTGAAGGGTATGAAGGAGATGTTAAAAGTATCATTCCCAATCTTCCTTTTAGATGGGTAATACCTAATGCTGGAGCCAACTATGATATTGTATCAAAATATCCACTTTCACCATGGAATCAGGATAATAGGCGAAGAGCATTAAGGATTAGTGAACGGTCTACAGAAGCGAATAATTATAGTTTTATTATTTCCACCGAACCGGCGACGAAAAGATATATAACTACGGAGATGGACATATACATAGACCCTTCTGCACCATTTGAAATAGCATTGTTATATGTTAATCCTGGTAACTGGAATGAAATAGGTCATGAGGCATGGCATATTAAGAGGCAGGAGAAAGAAGGGACAATCCTTTTTACACCAGATAACTATATTACGATAGAAAGAGGTAAATGGAAGAGGTGGAAGATAGTAACTGATACTGAAACAGGAATTTCTTATCTATGCGAAGAGAAGAAAGAAGGGGAGATATCAGTACTTACATCTGTAGATTTGAACCAGAAAATAGATAGATGTAATGCTTTATTTTTAAGAATGGATTCCGGCTATTCCAATGATTATATATACATAGAACGTATTCAGGTATTCCAAAGCGATAAATTACCTGTAGAGATATCTGGTATAGTAAAAGAGAAGGAAGGAGATAAGAAAGAAGTACTTAGTAATATTCTTCACAATGGCAGTTTTGAAGTAGGAATACAGGGTTGGGGGTGTTATACCCGTGGTGGAGGGCGTGGTGGATATGAGAGAGATATAAAGGTAATGTTTATAGATTCTCAACCCACTATAGAGAAGGATGATACTGCACCTGATGGTAGTCATATATTAAAACTGGTCATGCCGGGTGAGTCATATTTCCGTTTATTTAGCAGGGCATATGCAATAACCAGTGGTGAATATGAACTGACTGGCTATGTAAAGAGTAAAAGGCCTGTAGGTGTATCTTTAGTTCGTGCAGATAAGACAAGTAATAATGTTTTACTTTTAAAGAATATTGAACCATCAGAAAAATGGCAAAGTGTATCTTTAAAGATAACTATTCCAGAAGATATATCAGCAGTTGCAGTACAAATTTTAGGTAGTAATGAAGATAACAGAGAGATGGCTTTTATGTTTGACAATTTCAGGCTATCAAAAAAAGGGGAATACATAAAGGCATCAGAAGAAACGATAGATATCGGTATAGAGACGAATATTTCTGACAGAGTATTTTTTGTTAATGGAAACAATAACCTTGTTTTTAAGGTATATAGTCCTCAGACACTTAAAGGTTCTATTATTTATCAGATAGAGAATGGATGGGGGGAAGTTGTTAGAAAAGGTGAGATTCCATTAGATATTATTGCGGGCATTACTATAGAAAAGCAGGTTGACCTGAAAGGGATATCTACTGGACACTACAGAGTTTTAGCGCAGGTAAAAGGAGAGAAGGGTACCAGTTATGTTGAAGAATTCCTTTTTGGTGTCATCCCAAATCGGGATTTAGGGAAAAAGCCAGAGGATGCATGGGATAGCAGGTTTGGGTGTGAGATGGAGAACAGACCATTTATAATGGAACTTGCCAGAAAGATAGGTATAAGGTGGGTGTTCTGTTTACCTCCACTTTTTACCAGGTGGGAATGTACAGAACCTCTTAAAGGAGAATGGAAATTCTATAATGAAGAGATAAAAAAATTCAGGGATATGGGATTTCATTTAGTAGGGACACTGACAGACCCCCCTTACTGGGCTACTGAACCTGGTAGTAAGAATTATGGAGGTCCCTGGCCTAATACGAATATCCCATCTGACTTTACAAACTGGAAAGAATGGAAGGAGTATGTCCAGAAAGTGGTAAGTGGCTATTATCCAGAAATTAAACACTGGGCTGTATGGAATGAACCAAACCATCCTGGTTATCTACCATTAAAAGAAGGGGAGGACTGGGTTACAAAATATATAAATATACTAAAGCCCACTTATGAAATAGTAAAAACAACAAAACCAGAAGCAAAGGTAGTAGGTGGTGTAGTAACAAATCCAGGCGCATTACCTCCTTTAATCCAGAGTGGTAGTAATTATATGGACATAGTTGCTTTCCACTGGGCATCCTGGTCACCGAAAGGATATTTAAGGAATACAGGAGAAGAGATGGGATTTTTAGGTCCAAAACAAAACTGGGTGAACTGTATTGAAAGGGTGACAGATGCTATGGAAACCACTGGTAAAAAGATGCCTGTGTGGAATACAGAGTGTCATATTACACAGGCAGAGATAACGAAAGAGTTCAGGACCCATCCTCCACTTCCGAGAGAACAAGGAACTCCTCCTATGACATCACTTGACGCTGCAGCAGGTATAGTAAGGCAGTATGTTACAGAGTGGGCAGCAGGCGTAGAAAAAACATTCTACTGGCTTTTCGCTACACAGGAATCCTCCTGGGAAGTAAGAGCAGATAAAACATTTTTAGAGTATGATAGAAGTCCCTGTGCACCTTTGATAACATATGCGGTAATGACACACTTCCTTGAAGATGCTGAGTTTGTAAAATGGGAAAAACAGGTAGATACAAGTGTATGGATTGAAAGACCGACATTCTGGATATTCTATTTTAAAAAGAAAGATGGTTCAAGGATAAGGGTGGTCTGGAGTAATACAGATGCACCACATGAGCTGCTTCTTGATGTGTCTGGTAAGACCGCTGTCTATGATATGTTTGGAGGATATTGTCCTAACCCTGTCTCAATGAGTGGAATGGAGCTTAAAGGACAGGTAATGTTGTGTGTAGGACGTTTCCCTTTTTATGTTGTAGATAATATGTGAGTGTATAAATATATGAAAAGAAGGAAATTCAATTTATCAGGGGCACTGGCAGACAGTACTCTCTGTTATCCCCTGTTTAGAATAGATAACAGAAAATGGAGGTGTGAGATGAGAAGGAAGGGATTTACGCTTATAGAGTTATTGGTAGTGGTAGCAATCATTGCTATTCTTGCAGCGATGTTGCTACCGGCATTATCTCAGGCGAGGGAGAGGGCAAGACAGGCAACGTGTTTGAATAATCTTAAGCAGTTAGGACTTGGTTTTATGATGTATATGCAGGATAATGAAGAATATTTTCCTTCATATACATGGGGACCTATTCTTAATATGAGACCTGGTAACTGGGCTTTATCCATAGAAAAATATGTAAGAGGAAAAACACAGAAAGAGTTCTCTACACTTCAAGAGTATTACGAATTTATGGTGGCAAAATCCACTCCTTTCAGATGTCCCAGTGAACGTGCAAAATCATGGTATATAAACACTGCTCCAGCATCCTGTAGTTATTATGCAAACCGTTTCTTGGTAGATGCTGAAAGACCTGATAGGGTGGTAAAGTTAGCGAGAGTAAAAGGGGACCAGAGTAAAGTTGTCCTGCTTTTTGAATGGTATAACTTACCAGGTTTTCAAACAACTCTTGACTATCCCGGAGATGTTTTGAACGCAGGAAGAGAGTATTTCTGGAGATATTCATATCCTGCGAGACATTCAGGTGGTGTGAATGTTCTGTTTGTAGATGGACATGCCCAACTGGTTAAAAATAAAAATACCCTTTATGGTGATACGAGTATGTATGTTACTGACGAGAACGGATTTACATTTGACTGCAGATAAGAGAGATGTTTTTTAATAATGATTAATGGGGGAGAAAAAATCTCCCCCATTCTTGTATAAAAGGAGATATTTTTATGTTTACATTAAAAGATTGTGAAGACCTTCATAGAGAAATTCTTAAGATATTATCAGAAGTTGGCATTGAAATTGGAAATGAAAATATTCTTGATGCACTTTCAGGGATAGGAGCAAGAGTAGATAAAAAGAATATGCGTGTTTATTTCCCTGAAAAAATGGTAGAAGAGTTTCTTTCCCATGTTCCAAAAGAAAACTGGGATACCCGCAGATCTAATTTTTGGGGAAGATGTGGAGTTTTTGGTCCTGGCTGGTATATTAATCCTGATAATAATGAATTTGTTCCACTGGATAGTTCTCATCTTGAGCCCTACTTTAAACTTGCAAAACATCTTCCAGAGATAACAGAATGTTTTCTTACTGGATATCCCTGGTCGCCTTCCCCTGATCTGGCACCGTTATATGAACGTTTTTATTGCTGGAAATATGGTCTTTCTCCTTCAGGTATTCTTTATCCCTTTGAATCAGCAGAACACTTAGAAGAGTTATATTGCGCATATGCGGAGATGAAAGGAAAGAAACCTCATGAGGTCTTTAATGGAGGAATATTTATGATGTCTCCTTTAAAGATAAGCAAAGAGGAAGCAGAACAATTTGCCTGGTGGTGGCAGAAAGGATATCCACTTTATATTACACATATGACAACGGCAGGTCTATCTGCTCCTGTAACCGTACCAGGTTTAGTTGCAATTAATATTGCAGAAGAGATAGCAATAGGACTTATTATAAAAGCATGTTACGGAGTAGAACGTTTATATCTCGGAGCGATGATATCTGTTGTTGATATGCGCACGATGATAAGACCTTATAGTAGACCTGAGATAGTACTAGGAAATTTATTGATATCTTCTATGGCGAGGTATTATGGTGTGGGATGTAATGTCCAGACAGGATTAGCGGACGCGAAAGTGCCCTGCTGGGAAGCAGGTTGCCAGAAGACGATGACCACCTTATCTGCAATACTTTCAGGTGCGGATACACTACTTGATGCAGGATTACTTTCTCTTGACCAGGTATATTCTCCCATACAGATGATATTGGATAATGAACTTGTAGGAGCACTTAAAAGAATTATAAAAGGAAGTGAAGTGAGTGGAGAGACGATAGGGTTTGAGGTTATAAAAGAGGTTGGACCAGGAGGTCTGTTTATTAATCATCTCCATACCGCTCAATATTTCAGGAAAGAGATGTGGGAACCGTCCTTATGGAGCAGGGAGATGTTTAATAACTGGGCTGAAGCAGGAAAAAGGGTAGATATAGATAAGGCAAAAGAGATATACCATACTATAATGGAAAATGCACAGGATATAAACGAACTTACAGAAGATGAAGAACGACAACTTTTGAAAATAATCCATAAAAGATAGGTAGATAATAATCCTGCCTTTAGTATTTTCAAAACTGACCAATCTATAGAATTTCTATGTAATTATAGTAATTTCGGGTATAATTATTTATTTAATGGAGGATAAATGGAGGAAAGATTTGAATTAGCAAAAAAGATGGCTAAAGAGGCAGGATATTTATTAAGAAAAGAATTTGGCAGAGGAGAACTCTCCAGTATAACTCAATATGATGTAAAACTAAAGCAGGATGTGGAAAGTGAAAGGATAATTCTTGATAGGATTGAAAAAAGTTTTCCAGAGGATGGGTATATATCAGAAGAAAAAGGAGAGGAAAGGGGCAGGTCTGGATATATATGGATTATTGACCCTTTAGATGGGACAGTTAATTATTATAGAGGAATTCCACACTGCTGTGTTTCTATTGCCTGTATCAAGGAAGATGATGGTTTTGGTGTTGTCTATGATTTTTGCAGGGATGAGTTGTTTACAGGGTATAAAGACAAAGGTTCTTTTTTGAATGGGAGGAAAATTGAGGTAAGTAAAACGGAAGGGATGAAAGATGTTATATTAAGTTTTGGTTTAATGAAAGGGAGAGAAGAGATAGAAGCAGGACTGAAAATTTTCTGCAACATTGCTGATAAGGTGAAGAAGGTAAGGATGATGGGTTCTGCAGCCCTGGATATATGTTATGTTGCATCAGGCAGGACGGACTTATTTTTTGAGGTAGGACTTAACATATGGGATGTATCAGCAGGTAAAATTATCCTGCAGGAAGCAGGAGGAGAATATAAAGAATATACCAGAGACAACAAAAACTTCTTTTTTGTATCAAATGGTCTTATAAAAATGGAGTGTATATGGTAAAGCCGTTAAAAACAATAAAAGGAACTGTTGAAGTTCTTGTTAAACCAGTGACAGGACTTATAGATGGATTTAACTTTCTAATGAGAAAGATAGAAGAGATAGCAGTGGATAAAAAAGAGAATCCGGAGATAGATGACTTTGTCAATATACTTCTTGATGAAATGAAGGATGTTGAACAGGGGGCTTTAGCATTTTTTACAGAGATGATGTTTATGCAACATCTTTCTGAGAAAATGGCACAGGTTGAGAATGAAGTAACACTTGTCCAGATGTTAGGTAATAAGATAAGAGATTTTATATCTCCATATTTTGTAGAAGTTTTTCTCTGTGGCGCAGATAAAAAGTCATTTCATCTGGCATACCACTATCCTTCTGAAAAGGAGTTCAATCCGGGACTTGTTAAGGATATAGGATATGAGTGTTTTAGAAAAGGAGAGAGCATATTAAAAGAAAAAACAAAATTGGATGGAAGATATTTTTCAATAATAGCAGCACCTTTAAGAACAACGAGAGAAAGATTTGGTGCTGTAGTAGTTGGGAGGAAGGGGAAAGATACATTTAACTCAAAAGAAAGCACACTGGTTATTTCAGGAACTGTGGTGATAAGTTTTGCTATTAGTAATATGAAACTGGTTAATAATATTATTAAAAACCAGCGTCTTGTAACTATAGGAGAGACCATAGGTGGTCTTTCACATGATATAAAAAATATCCTTACAAATCTTGAAAACGGAGTTGAACTTATAGATATAGCGATAGAAAGCAGTAATACAGATATGTTGAAAGAAGGAAGGAATGTTCTCAAAAGCAGTTATGAGAGAATGAAAAATCTTATGCTTTCTATGGTGGACTATTCAAGAGAGAGGGAAATAGAACTTGTTCCAGCAGATATAAATAAAATTATAAAAGATACTATCTATCTTATGGGCGATAGATTGAAAGAAAAAAAAGTAAGAGTTATAGAACATCTGGATAAGAATATCCCTGAGATATATATTGACCCTTCAAGGATAGAAAGGATGCTTATAAATCTTATAGATAATGCTGTTGATGCAGTAAAAGAATTAACAGGAATAATAAAAATAAAGACATCTTTTCTTCCGGATAGGAATATTGTAGAAGTTGTTGTTGAAGATAATGGATGTGGTATACCTGAAGAAAATTTAGACAGAATATTTGATATCTTCTATTCTACAAAAGGAAACAGAGGTACTGGATTTGGATTAGCAGTTGTACAGAAAGTAGTAAAAGAGCATAATGGTGATATTAACGTAAAGTCAAAAGTGGGTAAAGGTACAGTATTTACAATAAGGATACCGGTGAAGAGAAAAGGAGGATGAAATGATAAAATTTGAGCAGTTTAAGGAGATGGATATAAGAATAGGGAAGGTTTTAGATGTTGAGGATGTAGCAGGTGCGGATAAACTGTATCTTCTTACAGTAGATTTGGGAGATGAAACAAGGAAACTAATTGCAGGGATAAAACTCTGGTATGCAAAAGAGCAACTGCTCGGTAAAAATGTAGTTGTTCTTGTTAACCTTGAGCCAAAGGTAATAAAGGGTATTGAAAGTAAAGGGATGTTGCTTGCTACACTGAATAATGATAAATTCTCTATACTTACAACAGACAGGGATGTTTCTCCAGGCAGTAAGGTGTCTTAATCTTTACATGTAATAAATCCAATTATTCTATATATCAGTTTTGCCACAAGAAAGGATGAGGGAGTAAAGTGTTTTGAAGGAGAAAGTTCAACTGTATCAAATCCGACGAGGTTAATGTCTTCCCTCTGGATGAAAGTTCTTAAAAACTCCATTGTTTCATACCATAAAAATCCACCCGGTTCAGGTGTTCCTGTGTCTGGGATAATTGATGGGTCAAAAAAGTCCACATCAAAGGTAAGATAATAATTTCCAGAAGGAAGCATTTTATTTAAAATATCACTCCATTTTTTCCTATGCATCTGATGAGCAAATAATACCTTTACATTTCCATTCTTATTCAGGAAGTTCTTTTCTTCTATACTGATACTTCTTACACCAGCAGAAAAAACAGGAACTCCCAGTTCTGAAATTCTTCTCATCACACAGGCATGACTGAGTTCTGTGCCCTGATATTCCTCTCTAAGGTCTGCATGTGCATCAAGAGAAAGGACTTTTATATCAGAGAAATGTTTCAGATATGCATTTACAAATCCGAGTGAGATTGTATGTTCTCCACCAAGCCCTATGACAAATTTTCTTTTATTGATATAAAAGGATGTTTTCTTTTCAATTCTTGATACCATTGTTTTCAAACTTTTATAGAATGGTTCAATAGGTAGAAGCGTTTTTACTCCCGCTGTATATGGTTCACAATCTAATTCTTCGTCATAAAGTTCTACATAATTGGATGAATAAATGATACTGGATGGACCTTCTTTTGTCCCTGTCTGACAGGAAGTTGTTGCTTCAAAAGGAACAGGAAGTATTACAAATTTTGTTTTTTTTAATGGGATATCAGGAACCCCTAAAAAGTTGTGCTTTATCTCAATCATTGTCTTAATAAAAAGTCATTCCATAATAAACACAGCAGCTGCTATAACAGTTGTCCACAGTCCATTTTTATCTCCCACTGCTGACTGTGTAATATTTGTTGTTTTAACTATTCTGTTGGACATTCTCCAGATTTCTTTTTTCTTATCATAAGAAGAGTCAGGGTCAAACTCAATTCCGAGTATTGTAGCAAGCATTGTTGCAGCGAGGTCTTCTGCATAATCACCAGCTTTATCTTCTGTCTCTCCAAAACCCTCATGTTCAGAGAGATAACCATAATGTGACCTTTCTTTCGGTATAGCAATACCTACCGATGCAGTGATAAGACGGTGTGGTTCATTGGTGGCATTTCTGCTCAAGACCGTATATACAACCTGTCCTGCTTTAAGTTGTGCCAGTCCTGCTTGCTTTGATATAAGTTTACAGTGTGGCGGGAATATACTTGAGATAGAAACAAGATTAAACTGTGCTATCCCTGCATCCCTTAATGCAAGCTCAAAACTTGTTAACTTTTCCTTATGCTTCCCCACTCCTTTGGTCAGAAAGACCTTTTTAGGCATCATATCCATTTTCCCATCCCCCTTTTGTTAATGGACACATTATGTCTTCTTCCATAAAGTCTCCTGTTATACTATAAGCCAGCGCCCTACAACCACGGCAGTGTGTAATTTTACAATTTTTACATTTACCTTTCAAGGGATAAATTCTCAATTTTTCAAGAACGTCAGATTTTTCCCATATATCTTCAAGTTTATTCTGTAATAAATTGCCTATATTGACAGGAAATCTTCTACAGGGATAAACACTGCCATCAGGCATCACAGCTATCCCGTCAATTCCTATAATACAGGGTGCTCCAAAAAGATTATATTTACCCTTATTATCCAATTTGACCATAAAGCCCCTGTAGGGTAAAAGAGAATCCATATCTTTTTCTACCTTACATATCTCACATAGAACATTGATTATATAAAGCCAATCAGGCAATGAAATAATTGACTCTAAAATTTTTCTTCCTCTCCCCCATGGAATGAATCTTTCAAGAACAAAGGCACTGAAATTATAATCCTTAATAAAATCAAACAGATATGGAACATTTTTTACATTTTCTTTTGTCAATGTAAACATCAATATCTTTTCTTTAGGCAGAGCATTTTTTAGATGTTCGCATATATATAAAAACTCGTCGTATGTACCTTTCCCTCTAAACAATTCAAATATTTGTTTATTCATTCCTTCTGCTGATATTTTTAGTGTAAGGTTCTTAAAGTTTTCAAGTAACTTTATATTTCTTTCATTGAGAAAAAATCCATTAGTTATTATCCCTGTTTTTTTCACTTGAGGATGTTTATATATTAGTGAAACTAAAGTGGCCCAATCATTATAGAGAAATGGTTCACCACCCGTTATATCAATTACAAGTTTCTGTCTTCTCTTTTCTACAAAATCCACCATATTTGAAAAAATTTTTTCAAGAGAAGATAGAGGTAACTCACTCTTTGAAGAAAAACTATCCTGATAGCAATGAAGACATCGTAAGTTACATCTGTCTGTTATGTGCCATTGTATATGAAAAGTGTTTTCCATTTTGATAGATTATATTATAATAAGTAAAAAGTTAAAAATAATAAGTCAAAACGGAAAGTTTAAGAAACATAAGGAGAAACGTATGTTTAGAACTCTTCCAGCAGATGTTTTTGATAAGGATACAGGGATACGAGAGAAATTACGACTTGCTACAATTGGTAGTTTTCAAGGGGTTGAAATTAATATAGAGGAAATATCCATTCTTATAAAAGAACATTCTCCTGCATATGTTAAAGGAATGTTTGACTCTTTTAATCTAAAAGCAGGTATATGGAAACTTCCATTTTCTTTAGATAGTGAACAGAGAATTTACGATAAAGGTATTGAAAAACTTGAAAATTATGCAAGAAACGCTTCCTATCTGGAAGCATTCAGAGCAGTAACTTATATAGAATTAGGTAGTAGTAAACTATTGAAAGACAATATCAGTTTCTATATTGAACGTCTTTATTCTGTAGCAAAGATTCTCAATGATTATGGATGTAAAATAGGTATATATTTTGAACACCATAAACATTTTTTACCGGTGGAGATTACGCGACTGTGTAATAAGATAAAAACAGGTAATGCTGGATTTGTTCTCTCTGCGAGACAATGGTATCTTTCAGGTGGTGAGATTGGAGAATTAAAAAAGGTCTCAAAAGAAGATATAGTATATGTGTTGGTTGGGGACATATCATCTGAAAAGAAAGGAAGATATATGCCAGGGGAAACAGGTATTATTAATATTCCTGTATTTCTTAATACACTTGCAGATGTTGGTTATGATGGACCTGTCTCTCCGGAGATACCTGACAGGGAGTTATTAACAATCCCGTCAGAGATAGTGGTAAGATTACTTGGGGGATCGTTGCTTAAAGTATGGAAAAAGGCATTTACAGAAAAACAACAGGATTAGTCCATGCTTTTTTTCCATATCTATCAGTTATTTCTATTCTGATATATATTTCATTCCCTTTAATTTGATACTCTGCATATCTAATATCTTTTCCAGAGAATCTCTTTCCAAGTGAGTTATATCCTATAAAGTCAATATATTCAGCAGGGTCACATTCTACAGAGATAATGTTATCTTCCAATGAGATATTCTTTATCGAAACACCTGTGGAAGAATAAAAATGCCCTTTTTTGATGGAAAGAGCGATATCTTCTTTATCACATCTGCTACTCCGTACCATTATAAAACCGCTACCGATATGTTCCTCCGAATGACTATCATCAACAGCAAAACCGAATATCTTTTTTCCTGTCTGTAAAACTTCATCAAGATGTATACTGGAATATCCTTTCCCTATAAGATGGTGACAGACATTGTTATATACCTCAATCCCTGTATATCCATTCAGTTGTAAAAGGTCTGAAGATGTCTTTCCACTCCAGTAGGGATGTGCAATAATTACCAATGATGAATTTTCTTTCAACATATCTATAACCTTCTGTATTGTGGTTTCTTCCGAAGCGAATCCATTTTTCACTTCTATGCCTACGATATGAAATCCTTCGGGATGTAATTCTACCCCTCTCATTACAAGCATATTTTTATGTTGTATTTCTTTGCTTATTATGTTGTGGTCTGTAATTGCAATGAATTGATAACCCTTTTTACTGTAAAGTTCACATATTTCTTCTGCTGTATATTTCCCGTCAGAGATATTTGTATGTGTATGCAGGTTACCTTTATACCAATTCCCTTTACCTTCAAAAGGATTAATAATCTCCATAGCAAAACTCCTTTCACGTATTTTGTAATTTACTATCAACTTTACTTTTCTGCAAATACTTTATTTATACATTTATTTCTTAGTGGAATAAAGGACCTCTGAGATAGTGGTTACCCCATCAAGTACTTTTATTATTCCATCTTCACGGAGTGATTTCATACCTGACTTTCTTGCAATTTCAGTTATTCTTGATACCTCTGGGTTTATCATTATTTCTCTTCTTAGTTCCTCATTCATAACCATAAGTTCAAATATACCTGTTCTCCCTCCAAATCCGGTTCCATTACATAGATGACATCCTTTTCCCCTGAAAAGGTATTCTGCATTCTCCTGAGGAATTCCTATCTGTATCAATTCCTCTTTTAATGGTTTATATCTCTCTTTACAGTTGTGGCATATACTCCTTACCAGACGTTGGTTTAGTACTCCTATAAGTGAAGATGAAATAAGATATGGTTCAATACCCATATCTATCAGCCGTACAGGGGCAGCAGGAGCAGTGTTTGTGTGAAGTGTTGAGAATACAAGTTGTCCTGTTTGTGCAGCACGCAGAGCAATTTCTGCTGTTTCTCTGTCTCTTATTTCTCCTATCATCACTATATCAGGGTCCTGTCTCAAAATAGAGCGCAATGCAGTAGCAAATGTAAGTCCTGCCTTTGGATTAATCTGTGTCTGGTCAACATTCTGGATGTGATACTCAACAGGGTCTTCCACAGTAATTATTTTTTTATGGATACTGTCCAGTTCATTCAGAGAAGAATATAATGTTGTTGTTTTTCCACTTCCTGTAGGTCCTGTAACAAGTAAAAGTCCATATGGCTCCTCAAGAAGTGTTCTCCAGCTATGTAGTGTCTGCGGTAGAAAACCAAGTTGTTCAAGTCCTGAAACAATATTCTTTTTGTTCAATACCCTCATAGCAACCATTTCTCCAAAGATTGTAGGAAAGGTTGATATCCTCAGGTCTACATCTATCCCTGAAAGTTTCATTTTGAAGTAACCATCCTGAGGAATTCTTTTCTCTGCTATATCAAGAGATGAAAGTACTTTTATATGAGAGACAATAGCAGGATAAAGTTCAAGTGGTGGTGGAGGAAACTCATAAAGTAACCCATTGATTCTATACCTAAGCTTTACTCCCTCTTCCTCAATCTCTATATGAATATCGGTTGCCTTCAATTCAGTTGCTTTTTTTATCATATCCTCTACTGCTTCTACTGCAGATGCTTCACTGATTTCCGTAATACCTGATGGTTTGAAGACCTTCCCCGCTGACTCAATCTTTTCAACAGGGGATATTACCTTTAAACTTCCCTGTGTTAGATATTTTTCAAGGGCAACTTTCACATCTGCATCTCTGACCAGACGTGGTTCTACCTCCATAGAAGAGATCTTTTTTAATTCTTCTATTACATCTTCATCTGAAGGGTCAACCATACCGCATATAAGTTTTCTTCCTCCTTTATAAACAGGGATGGTTCTATATTTCTTACAGGTAAATTCCGGAAGGGATGTAAGCACCTCTTTGTCAATCTCCATCCCTGATATATTAAGAGGGACTATTTTGAGTTCTTTCAGGACGAAGTTATACCACTGGTCTGCTGTTATGAGTCCAAACTTCACAAGAAGATAGCCAAAGGGAGATCCTGTTTTTTCTTTTTCATTGACAACCATTTCAATCTGGTCACTCTTCAACCCTTCTTTATCAATTAGAATCTTTATAATTTCATCTCTTTTCATAGAAGGTTTTTTACTATTTCTTCCAGTTCTTTTTCTGATATAGCACCAATTTTTTTCTTATAGATATTACCCTGTTTATTTATAATAAAGGTTGTAGGAACAGCCCTTATTCCTCCGTAGAGTGTTTCAATATCTCTATCAGATAGACATACTGTGTAATTTATATTTTTCTCTTTTATCATACTTTTTACATCATCTACAGTTGAAGATACTGCAATTCCGATTATCTCAACTCCTTTGCTTTTATAGACACTGTAAAATTTAACAAAGTCAGGTATTTCTCCTATACATGGTGGACACCACGTTGCCCAGAAGTTAAGTATTATAACCTTGTTTTTATAATCAGAGAGTTTTACTGATTTTCCATTAATATCCTTCAGTGTAAAATCCGGTGCTTTTATTATTTCTGCTTTTGAACAGGATAGAAGTAAAAATACCATAAGGACAGATATAAGTATATTTTTCATAATTACCTCCAGATTTATTGTTTTTTATCTTCAGCCAAAACAGTCAGGTTCTCTTTTATAGCACATAGATGTATAACAGCACAGCACTTTTTATCCATGTCCCACCACGCACAATTTTCCTCAAGGCATAAATCAAAGTCCTCAATGAATTCAGGAACACCAAAGGTTGCTTCTCCTAATGGTCTTTTTTGAGGTCTGAGACGTAAAGGACACTTCATAAGGGCTCACCTCCTTTTTTTATCACGTTTTTATTTTTTATATAGAACTTCTGATAACTTTCAGAAAGTTCTCTTTAATATTTTCCAGCGCTTCATATGTTTCCGCTTCCACACGGATAACAAGTGCTGGCTGTGTATTTGAAGCCCTTACAAGTGCCCATCCATCAGAAAGGAAGACCTTTACACCATCTATATCGGAAATTTTATATCCCTGAGAGGAGAAGAATGTCTTAAGTTTTTCAACAACAGCAAATTTTTTCTCATCAGGGACTGTAATTCGTATCTCAGGTGTTGAATGGTATTTTTTAATTCCTGCAAGTAATTCAGAGGGATTTTTGCCTGTCTCATCCATTATTTTAAGTAATCGTAGCGAAGAATATATAGCATCATCATATCCAAAATACTCATCTGCAAAATATAAATGTCCTGAAAGTTCTCCTGCAAGAGGTGCTTTTTCTATATGCATCTTGTTCTCTATGAGAGAATGTCCTGTTTTCCACATCAAGGGGATACCACCTGCTTTTATTATTTCTTCTTCCAGCGTTTTACTGCATTTTACATCAAATATAATTTTAGAACCTGGTAAACGTTTTAATATATCTCTTGCATATATGATTAGCAACTGGTCTCCCCAGAGTATATTGCCTTTCTCATCTACAACACCGAGACGGTCTCCATCTCCATCATATCCAAAACCAGCATCAATATTATTCTCTTTTACTGTTTTTATCAGGTCCTGTAGATTTTCAGGAACTAAAGGGTCAGGAAGATGGTGTGGGAAAGTAGGGTCGCTATCAGTATAAAGTGGTAGTATATCAATATCTAATTTCTTAAAGAGTTTGACGATTAGAGGACCTGCTGTTCCATTACCAGTATCAACTGCTATTTTTAACTTCCTGTTGAAATGGAAATTTTTTACCATAAATTTTATATAATCATCTGTCGCATCCTTCAGGTTATATTGTCCCTTACCACCTGTGAAATCATTTTTTTCAATAATATCTGCGACTTCCTGTATTTCCTGACCATATAAACTTTTATTTCCTATAACCATCTTGAAGCCATTAAATTCAGGTGGATTATGACTTGCAGTAACCATAACTCCTGCGTCAAATTGATAATTATGAACAGCAAAGTATAAAACAGGGGTAGGTACTATTCCTGTATCTGTTACATCACATCCAGAGTCAAGCAGTCCTGAAACCAACCTTTCTTTTAGTCCAGGCGTAGTAATTCTATTATCACCTGCAACACATATATTTCTTTTACCATTTTTCATTACAATGGTTCCAAATCCTCTTCCTAAAAGATATGGAATATCTCCTTTTAGGTCTTTCTCATAAATTCCTCTTATGTCATATTCTCTGAATATATTTCTATTTATTTTTCCCATAGGAAAAATTATACATCATATTTGTTTAAATTGACAATACTACATTATAAAAGGTAAAATAAATAGAGGAAAAGTAATGAAGAAAGGATTTACTCTTACCGAACTGATTATAGCGGTTACCATAGTTATAATAGTAGCTGCAATATCGTTAAAGATGGTTTCACTAATTCTCCATAAAGCAAGGGTTGTAAGTGCAAAGACACAGATTGCACAACTTGCTCAGATACTTCAGACAATAAAAGATGATACTGGTTTATATCCTGTAGTTCTTTCTGATATACTATCTAAATCTCCACCTTCAGGGATGGAAAAGGGCTGGCATGGACCTTATAGCGTGTCCATACCGATTGATCCATGGAAGACACCATATTTTTATAAAATACCTTTGACAAATGTTTTTGGTTCTCCACCTTTTATTAGGGGAACAGGTAAACCATTTTCATATTATTTTAATTTTGAAGCAACATCACAGACAGCAACTATGAAAATTGAAAATTATGGTGTTGCTTCAGCATATGTCTGTGTCAATGGCACTACAATTTTTTCTCATAAAGATTTTTGTGCCAAACCTCCCCATCCTCAGATATATGAAAGACAGGTTAATATTAAAGATGGAACTAACTATATGGAGGCATGGCTTGCAAGTCAACCAACGAGTTATTTCCTCGTATATATTTATGGATATTTTCCAACCAAAGAGTATTTTTTATTAGGTAGTTATGGAAGAGATAGAAAAGAAGGGGGGAAAGGAGTAGACGAGGATATTGTCTGGCATTCTGAAAAGTATCCTAACTTTCAGTGAGGTGAAAAATGAAAATTAGAAGAAGGAAATACTTGATAAATAAGCCACTTCAGTTTATATATTCCGGTATTATAATATATCTTCTACTTATAGGTATTATTATTGCTGGAGTGGGGACATACTATCTTACTTTCAATACTATACTGAATGAACTTGATGCACAGGGTGGGATGGCTAATGCATATGAACTGGTAAAGAGTATCAATTTTTTAATACTTAGTCGTGTTGGTTTAATGCTGGTTGTGATTCTCTTATTTGCCTTTGTTTTTGGTATCTTTTATCTCCACAGGATAGCAGGTCCTATCTTCAGGATTGAAAGAACTATTAGAGAGATAGCTGAAGGTAAAAAGGTTGAGCCCATAAGATTGAGGAAAAAGGATTTTTTCAAATCACTCGCTGATGCACTCAATAAACTGATAGAAAAACAGAATATAAATTAATGCTATTAAACTTCTGCCCATAACCTCTCAAGTTTGTAATATAACCTTGCTTCAGGTAGAAATATATGGATAATTACCTCACCATAGTCAATGAGCACCCACCTGCCTCTTTTTAGTCCGTCTATAGAGATAGGGTGTTCTTCTATTCCATACAGGAGTGCCTCTGCAAGTGTTTTCGTGTGTACAGGAGAGTTTCCAGATGCAATTACAAAATAGTCAGTAATCCAGGTCTGCTTCCCTACAAAAAGGACTTTTATATCTTCTGCTTTTTTGTCTTCCAGTATAGATACAATCTTTTTCAGCTTATTCTCAATAGATGTTTTCACATTTTTCTCCTGTTATAATTTTACTTCATTTTTTTAAGATTATCTATATATCTTTCCCATATAGATACTATTTTCTTCAGGTCTATTTCAGGTATTTCACAGGTAGTAGGATTTTTTGTGAAGGATAAAACAAATCTTTCTGAATAGAATATACAGGGGATACCTATCTTATAACTGTTCATTGTATACTCCAGCCACTTTTCATAGTTCCCATAAACCCAATTATCAGTATCAACAGGATGATAAGGTAATACTGCTCTTGCGAGGTCTGCACGCGCTTTCATTGCTTCTAAAACAGTTCCTTCAGGAAGGGTTCCTGTATCATGAAGTCGGACCATATCAAAAGTGTCATAAAAATAAGGGTGTACTGTACTGCTGTTAATTAAAGCATCTGGTTTTGCTTTTTTAGCAGTAGTATATATATCTTTCTGAAGTTGATATAAAAGTTCACATCCCCATCCCTTTCCTTTTATTTTAAGGTCTCCTTTAAATTTTTTAAGTAGATAAGTCCTACCACATTGTTCACCACTCCTTAAACTTCTTTCAGAAGGCACATAAGAAAGCTGGTCTATTTTAAAACCGTCTGCATCAAAACACCCTTTATCAGAAGATATAAGCCGGAATATCTGTTTTTTAAGAAAGTGTCTGTATTCCTGATTTGTAGGGTCTGCAACCAATTTTGTCTTCCCTGCAAATATACACCATTTATCCGGAAGTCCTTCATAGAGAAAGGTAGCAAACCATAAAAGTACTTTTCTGTTTTTTTTATGTTGCCTTTCTATAAAACCCCTCAGGTCAGGCCATTGATTTTTATAGGGCTCCAGTGTCCCTGCAGGTGACCATCCCGCATCAATAATAACAATTCCGATGGGAATCCCTGCTTCTTCAAGTTTTGATATCCATTTTTCATAAAGTCCTTGTGTACAATAAGCCAGTGCCCGTGTTTCTGGTCCGGGTCCTTCCATAAACAGAGAGGTTGCTACCTGGTCTCCCCAGCCACAGTAGATAGGCATTAACCACCAATCAGGGATATTTCTTTTATTTTTTACCACCTGTGGATATAAAATTTCTGTTGCTTTTGACAACATCTGCATTGGGTTTTCTCCATTACATTCTGGAGAGATAAAGAGAGAGATATTTTTTAATGCTTTTGCTGGATTGGTATGTCCTTCAAGGTCTACAGATACTTCTATTGATGAAGAGGTTGCTTTAAATTCTACAAAGTTCCAGAGGTGCCAACCTTTTTTCGCTTTAATATATAAAAGTACTTTTTTATCCTTACCTATTAGTGCTACTGAAAAAGGTAATGGAGTAAATTTAGCACCTGTTTGTGAGGTTATTCTATTTCCAATTACTATCTTACAGGGTATATCATACGGTTCTGTCCGATGGTCGTTGGATGGACTGGGACACCATATTTTTTCTGGTGTAAACCCGATCTCTACAGGTTTAATTCTGAAAACAATATAAGTTTTTTTTATATGGGGTATAACTTTTCTCATTTGGGTATATATTATACCACATTCATTTAGAAAGTGTGTAAAAAAGAAAAGTTATATATCACAGAACTATGAGATTTTTTCCATCTGAGTAATATAAATCTAACTTTCCTAAAATGGGACAAATATGGGACCCTATAAATAATAAAGAGTATAGAATTCTGTTCAGAAAACACCTACACATTTTCACCAGTCCTTATTGCTATTACAGGACTTGAAGTAAAACTATAAGATTTTTTACCTTTATAGAATCCCCTATCTACTTTTTTGATATTTTTTTCTGATATGATAAAATTATAAAATCTTAAAATCAATAGAATAAGCATAAAAAAGAGGGAGGACTTTTTATGGACAAGATACAATTTACAGCAGAAGAGAGAGAGGGAATAGGAAAGGGAGTTGCGAGAAAACTTAGAGCAGGTGGTTTTATACCAGCGGTTCTTTATGGACCTGGTTATGAACCGATACCCCTTAAAGTTGAAAAAAAGAGTGCAGAGGATATTATAAGGAAACTGGAGTCACATAATGTAATGGCTGATATCGTGATTAAGAAAGGGAAGAAAAAGGAGACAGTGAAGACCATACTTAAGGATATCCAGACAGACCCGATACGTGGAGATATTCTGCATCTTGATTTTTACAGGATTAGTATGGACCATTCAGTAAGAATGGGAATTCCTGTGCATCTTGTTGGAGAATCTCCGGGGATAGAAAAAGGAGGTATTCTTGAACAGGAATTGAGAGAATTGCAGGTTCAGGCACTACCTGATAGGATTCCTGCATTAATAGAGGTTGATGTATCAAACCTTGATATAGGGCATGCTATTTTAGTTAAAGATATTGTTTTACCTGAAGGTGTTTCTTTAGTTGATGACCCTGAAAAGGTTGTGGTTACAGTTCTTGCACCAAAAGCAGAAAAGATAGAGGTGGAAGAAGGTGCTGAAGCAGTTGTCTCTGAAGTGCCTACAGAGCCAGAAGTAATTACACAGAAGGAAGCAGAAGAGAGAAGAAGAGAGAAAGAAGCGAGAGAAAAAGCAGAGAAAGAGTGAAGATAATAATTGGACTTGGTAATGCAAAAATTGGATACGGGAATACAAGACATAACATTGGATTTAAAGTTATTGACTTATTGAGAAAAAAGTATTATCCTTCAAAAGTTATTAAAACACATTATTATAGAGGATGGGAAAGCAGTATAATATCAGTTCCTGTTATCCTTATAAAACCAAAGACATTTATGAATGAAAGTGGGATAGCAGTGAAAAAGGTCTTTGAAAGATTTAATGGAGAAATGAAGGACTATATAATAATACATGATGAACTTGATGTTCAGTTAGGGAAGATAAAGATAACCACTGGAAAGGGACCTGGCGGTCATAAAGGCGTACTTTCCGTTGTAAATGAGTTAGGAAGCAGGGATTTTATCCGTGTTAGAATAGGAATAGGGAAGGAGAATTTAGATGTGTCGTATGTTGATTATGTGCTATCTCCTTTTCTACAGGAAGAGAAACCATTGATTGAGCAATCACTTGAAAAAGCAGTATTAGCAATAGAGGAGATTGTTAGAAGTGGAATTGAAAAGGCAATGTCTCTATATAATGTTTCTTGAAAGGAGGAAAAGGAAATGGAAGGAATAGGAATGCAGGTTTTTGCTTTGATTAGTTCACTCGTAGCGATTGCTTTCACAGGTATTCTTGTAAAAAGCATTATGAAGAAGTCAGAGGGAACACCTGAAATGATAGAGATTGCCCAGGCAATAAGAATAGGAGCGAGGGCATATCTTATAAGGCAGTATAAAGGGGTAGGGATATTTTTTAGTATCGTTTTTGTAATCCTTCTTGTTCTTACAGGATTTGGATACACTAATATCTTTGTCCCATTTGCTTTTCTGGCAGGTGGTTTTTTCTCTGCTTTAAGTGGTTATATAGGAATGACTATTGCAACAAATTCATCAGCCAGAACAACTAATGCAGCAAAAAATTCACTTAATGAAGCACTAAGATTAGCGTTTTCCTCAGGGCTTGTTATGGGTTTGATTGTAGTAGGGCTTGCCCTGTTTTTTATCAGTGTGGGATATAGTATTGTAAGATGGTTACATCCAGACCTTAACTATATTGCCGCTACAATGGTATGTTTTGGAATGGGTGCAAGTGCACAAGCACTTTTTGCCAGGGTAGGAGGGGGTATATATACGAAAGGAGCGGATGTTGGTGCTGATTTAATAGGTAAGGTTGAAGTTGGAATTCCAGAAGATGACCCGAGAAATCCTGCCGTTATTGCTGATAATGTTGGAGATAATGTTGGAGATATAGCAGGAATGGGAGCAGACCTTTATGAGTCATATGTGGGTTCAATACTTGCTACAATGGCACTTTCGGTCTCTGCTGGATTAGGATATTATGGAATCTCTCTTCCTCTCGCTATAGCAGCACTCGGTATATTTGCTTCCATTATTGGCTCTTTCTTTGTTAGTGTTAAAGAGGATGCAACACAGGCAGGTCTGTTGATGGCATTAAGGAAGGGGATATACATTGCGGCAGGAATTGTAATAATTACTTCTTATTTTGCAATTACTATGATACTTGGCCCTGAATATAAAGGAATATATGGTTCTGTTATATGTGGTGTTATAGCAGGACTGCTTATTGGTTTTTTCTCTGAGTACTATACATCAGATAGTTATCAACCAACGAGAGATGTAGCAAAGGCATCACTTACAGGGCATGCTACTGTTATGATAGAGGGAATTGCTAATGGTATGTATTCAACTTCTGTTCCGATATTAGTAATTGTTCTTGCTACTATAGGTGCCTATATGTTCGCTGGCGGACTTTATCAACCTACAATGGGACTTTATGGAATAGGACTTGCGGGAGTAGGACTTTTAAGTACACTGGGTATAACGCTTGCAACTGATTCATACGGTCCAGTAGCAGATAATGCAGGAGGTAATGCAGAGATGTCTCACCAGCCACCTTTTGTTAGACAGAGGACAGATGAACTTGATGCACTCGGAAATACTACTGCAGCAACAGGTAAGGGTTTTGCTATCGGTTCTGCTGCGCTTACCACACTTGCGCTTATTGCTGCTTTTAAGGAACAGATTGTTATGCTCGGTGGTAATATGGACCTTTCTGTAATGAATGTTCGTCTTCTTTCTGGTATTTTCATTGGGGTAATGTATCCTATGTCTTTCTCTTCTATGGCATTAAAGGCAGTGGGCAGGACAGCACAGGATATCGTAGAGGAGGTAAGGAGACAATTCAGAGAGATAGCAGGACTTATGGATGGTAAGGTGAAACCTGACTATGCGAGGGCAGTAGATATCTGTACAAAATCAGCACAGAAGGAGATGCTTAAGCCAGCAATTATTACTATAATACTTCCAGTAGTAGTGGGTCTTTTACTGGGTACTGAAGCATTGATGGGTTTACTGGTGGGAGCAATGGCAGGTGGATTTGTCCTCGCGGTTATGATGGCAAATGCAGGAGCATCATGGGATAATGCAAAGAAATATATAGAGAAAGGAAATTTTGGAGGTAAAGGAACAGATGCACATAAGGCAGCTGTTACAGGTGATACAGTAGGTGACCCATTCAAGGATACAGCAGGTCCTTCACTGAATATCCTTATAAAACTTATGTCCATAGTGGCAATTGTATTTGCTTCGTTTATTCTGCATACAACAATTTTTAAGTAACGGATATACTTTCCCCTCTCTCCTTTTTGGGGAGAGGGGAACGGTGTAGAATAAAAGGACGAGTAAAATGACAGATGTATATTCTGATTCACTCAAACTACATAAAAGAGCAAAAGGGAAGATAGAGATAAAATCAAAAGTCCCATTGAAAGACAAGAAAGACCTTTCCCTTGCATATACTCCGGGAGTTGCAGAGCCATGCAGGGAGATAAATAAAGACAAGTCACTCGTTTATGAATATACCTCAAAATGGAATACTGTCGCTGTGGTTACTGACGGTAGTGCGGTATTGGGACTTGGTAATATAGGTGCAGAGGCAGCGCTACCTGTCATGGAAGGTAAGGCAATACTTTTTAAGGAGTTTGGTGAGGTTGATGCTATTCCTGTATGTATATCCAGTCAGGATACAGATGAGATAGTAAATACAGTTACATTAATATCTCCTACCTTTGGAGGTATAAATCTTGAGGACATTTCTGCCCCCCGATGTTTTGAAATAGAAAAACGGCTTATAGAAACACTTCCTATTCCTGTTTTTCACGATGACCAGCATGGTACCGCTGTAGTTGTACTTGCTGCTCTTATCAATGCCCTTAAACTTGTCAATAAAAAGATGGAAGATATAAAAATTGTGATAAACGGTGCCGGTGCAGCAGGAATAGCTATAGTGAAATTCCTTTATTATGCTGGCGCGAGAAAGATGTTGTTGTGTGATAGAAGCGGTATCATATGTAAGGATAGAAAAGAAAATATGAACTTTGCAAAGGAAGAGATAATAAGATATCTTCTACCATCAAAGTTAGGAACACTCGCTGATGCGATGAAAGATGCAGATGTTTTTATTGGTGTTTCAGGACCTGATACAGTAAGTGAGGATATGATAAGAATAATGAATAAAGGGGCTATTGTTTTTGCTATGTCTAACCCTGTTCCTGAGATTATGCCTGAAAAAGCAAAAAAGGCAGGAGCATTTATTGTGGGAACAGGAAGAAGTGATATGGAAAACCAGATAAACAATCTTCTCGCTTTTCCTGGTATTTTTAGAGGTGTATTTGATGTAAGAGCAAAAAAGATTACGGAGAAGATGAAAATATCAGCAAGTCATGCCATTGCTAACTATATCCCTGAGAATAAACTCTCTCCTGAATATATAATCCCTTCTGCACTGGATAAGAATGTAGCAAAAAAAGTAGCCGAAAATGTTGCTTCTACATGGACAGAAGATAAGTAATTACTACATCTCTTCCATTACATCTTTTTTCAACGAATCAAGGTAATTCTGAAGTATTATCTGTGCGGATAGTTTATCTATGAATTTTTTTCTTTTCCTCCTGCTTAAGTCCGCCTCAATGAGAATTGTTTCTGCCTGCTGTGTGCTTAATCTCTCATCAAAGGGAATGAAAGGGATTTCAATTTCTTTTTTAAGTTTTTCTATAAAGGCAATGGTTCTTTCTGTTTGACTGCTTATAGAACCATCCATCCTTAGTGGAAGTCCATATACAATACTTTCAATTTCATACTTTATTATAAGTTCCTTTATCCTTTCCACTTCTTTTTCACCACGTTCAATTCTACCAAGCCCTCTCGCAAGTGTTTTTGTCTCATCACTTATCGCAACTCCTACCCGTTTCTCACCTACATCCAGGCACAATATCCTCATCTTTTTATCCTCTTTCTATAGCATCAACAACTTCAAGGGCTCGTCTGGTTTCTTTTACATCATGGACCCTGAATATCTTTACACCTTTAATATATCCTACTACTGCAGAGGCAAGAGAGCCCTCAAGTCGGTACTCTGGGGAGATATTATTTAATATCTTACCTATAAATGACTTTCTTGAAGTTCCTAAAAGAACAGGTCTACCAAGTTCATTAAATTTCTCTATATTTTTCAGGAGTGTGAGATTGTCTTCAAACCTTTTACCGAATCCAATCCCGGGGTCAATCACAATCCTTTCAATATCAATCCCTTCTTTTTCTATTAACTTTAGTTTTTCTTTCAAGAATTGAAATACTTCGGAGAACACATCCTCATAAAATGGATTAACCTGCATATCCTCAGGGGTACCTTTCATATGCATAACTACATAACCACAATCAGTATCTTTTATTATATTAAAAAGTTTAGTGTCTATTGAAAAGGCAGAAATATCATTTATAATAGATGCACCTGCTTCAAGTGCCATCTCTGCAACTTTTGCTTTATATGTGTCACAGGATATAAGTATATCTGTTTCTTTAGAAAGTTCTCTTATCACAGGGACTGTTCTGGTTATCTCTTCTTCTACAGGTATCTCTTTACTTCCAGGTCTCGTTGACTGTCCACCTATATCTATAATATCCGCACCTTCTTCTATCATTTCCTTCGCTCTTTTTAAAGCAGACATAACATCAGGATAACTTGAATCACTATAAAATGAATCAGGCGATGTATTCAATATCCCCATTATAAGGAAATTCTTTATCTCTAATGTTTTATTTTTTATCTTCCAGATGTGCTTCATCTCATATCTTTTTTTAACAATGCTTTTCTATAATCCTCTGCCTCTAAATTTTCTATACCTTCAATTTCTTTAAGGTTAAGATATCTGAGGGAACCAGCAATTTTACCTGCAAGTATTGTTTTTGCTGTATCTTCAAGTAGCCAGCTTCTTGCAAATGCTTCTTTCAGTGTAGTACCAATACATACAGCACCATGATTTTTAAGGAGTACCACATTACAAGCCTTTATTTTACTTACCACTGCCTTCCTTATTGCTTCTCCACCAGGAACAACATACTCAATAACAGGTACATATCTTCCAAATAAGGCTACATAGTCAGGAAATACAGGTTTAAACTTTACATCTGCAGATATAAGTCCTGTGGTAATGGGTGGGTGTGTATGGAACACTGCCTTTACATCTTCCCTTTCCATATATATTCCGAGATGCATTGATATCTCACAGGTCGGTCTTAAATTCCCAAAAATTTTGCCGGTTTGTATATCCACCTTTACCCATTCTTTTTCATCTATTTCATCAAGAAAAAAACCACTCGGAGAAAGGAAGACATAATTACCTTCTCTTGCACTGATATTTCCACCAGGTCCTGCTACAAGTCCTTTTTCTACAATTTTTTTGCCATAAATAGTAAGAAGTTTTCGTATCTCTTCCATACTTTACTCCTTTACCTTAATACGTAGAAATCTTCTTTTACCTACCTTTAATACCTGTCCATCCTTTACAGAAATTTTTGCATAAGGGTCATCTATTACATCATTGTCAAGTTTCACTGCTTTCTGTGTTATCATCCTTCTTGCCTCTGTTTTTGAAGGTAGGAGCCCTGAGTTAAAAAGAAGGTCTAAAATAGATATCTCTTCTTTATCTATAAAAAATTCAGGTATCTCATCAGGTGTCTGTTTTTCTTTAAATATCCTATCAAACTCTGCTTCTGCCTCCTTAGCAGTTTTTTCATCAAAAAATCTTTTTACAATTTCTTTTGCAAGTAATCCCTTTGCCTGTCTGGGATTATCTTTTATGAGTTCCTTGAATACATCAACGTCAATAGAGGTTAATAGATAAAAATACTCTTCCATTAAGTCATCAGGAATAGACATTACCTTCCCAAACATATCATCCGGTGATGTTTCTATTGGTATATGGTTGTTGTATGTTTTGCTCATTTTTAGTTTACCATCTGTTCCACGTAATATAGGCATTGTAATTATAATCTGTTTTTCCTGTCCCAGTGCTTCCTGTATTGTCCTTCCTGCAAGCAGGTTAAACTTCTGTTCCGTAGCACCTATTTCCACATCTGCTTTTAGTACATAAGAGTCATATCCCTGAAGGAGAGGATATAAAAATTCGTGGAAAAATATGGGTTTATTTGATTTATATCTCTGAGAAAAGTCTTCCCTTTCAAGTATCTGGGCAATAGTGAAGATAGAAGTAAGTTTAACAATTTCTTCCAGTGTAAGTTTAGCGAGCCAGTGGGAGTTATATACGAACTCTGTCTTTGAAAGGTCTAATATTTTTCCTACCTGTTCTTTGTATCTTGAAAGATTATTTTTAATCTGTTCTTCTGAAAGTATAGGCCTGGTTTCTTTTCTTCCTGTAGGGTCTCCTATTCTTGCAGTGAAGTCACCTATTAAAAATAATATCTTATGCCCTAAATCCTGAAAATCCTTCAATTTACTGATAGGGACGGTATGTCCAATATGTATTTCAGGAGCAGTGGGGTCAATTCCGTATTTTATCCTTAAAGGAATATTTTTAACAAGGGAGTTTTTCAGTTTGTTTCTTAATTCATCCTCCTCAATTACTTCCACCGCATTCCTTTTTATAATCTGTAGTTGTTTTTCTATCTCTTTCATAGTATCCTTTCATAGGTCTTTTTATTATACCAGAAATCATCTATCATATAAATTCTGGAAGTTGTATAATTATAACGTTATAAAATGGAGGAGGAAGATGTTTCAAAATGCAAGATGGATATGGTATGATCACTATGGATATGATGATGTGAATGTATATATGCTTGCCAGAAAGGAATTTATTCTTAATGATATTCCTGAACATCCTGTAGAGATAAAAATAACAGCAGATACAAGGTATAAGCTTTATATTAACGAGGAATATGTCTGTTATGGTCCAGCGAGGGGTTATCCTGAAAATTATCCTGTTGATATAGTAGAGATTTCAAAATATCTTAAGAAGGGTAAGAATTTTATTGCAATAATTGTTCATCAATGCGGACATGGGACTTTTCAGTCAATATACGGTGGTGCAGGAGGATTAATTGTTGAAGGAAAGATAGGAGAAGTTGATATAAGTACCTGTCCAGATAATGGATGGTTGGTTAAGAAGTCATTCGGGCATAAACAGGATATGATAAGAAGGTCAACCCAGATGGGTTATCAGGAATGTTTTGATGCCAGAATGACTGAAAGTGATTGGAAGTCGTCTGCAAATATAAATGAGGGAAAAGATGGATGGAATAGCCCAAAATATAGAATGGCAGGATGTTTACCATGGTTAAATTTTGAAGAAAGAGGGATACCTCTTTTGAAAGAAGAAAAAATGGGATTTAGAGAAGTTCTTAATTTTTTCTATGGTAGAAATTATAAATACTGGGAAAACATGCGAAATATTACTTCTGTCTATCTTGAAGAAATAAAAACAGAGTGCAGGGATTGTTCAAAAATAAAAAACATTGCAAATATGTTAAGAGAAGATGATACCTATACGATGATTTTACCATTCCCTTCAGATAAACATATAAACATAATATTTGATGCAGGTGTTGAAGTAGTAGGTTTTTTAGGAGTAGAGGTGGAGGGTATAGGTGGAGAAGTAATAGATTTTACAACTGCGGAATTACTTAATGAAGAGGGACATCTGTGTATAAAAGATACTCAAACCGGCTCTAAAGTTTCCATTTCAGATAGATATATTTTAAGGAAAGGGAAGCAGATATTTGAGACATTCTATATCCATGGTTTCAGATATCTTTCTCTGACTGTAAGAAATGTAAATAAGCCATTGAAGATTAAAAGAGTATATATTAGAGAGGTTTCTTATCCATTTGAGAAGAAAGCAATATTTAAAACATCAGATGAGTGGTTAAACCAGATATGGGATATGTGTATAAGAACACAGATATGCTGTAGTTTAGATGCATATATTGATTGTCCATGGAGAGAACAGGCGCAATGGTGGGGAGATGCGAGGGTTCAGGCAGTAAATACATACTATGGATTGGGTGGTGATATGCGTCTTTTCAGAAGAGGTATAAGACAGGCAGGACAATCTCAGATATCAAATGGGCTTACCTATGGACATTTTCCTACAATAGCAGTAGGATGTATTTTACCTGATTTTACAATGACCTGGATACAGACACATTTTGATTATTACAGATATACCGGAGATAAGTCGTTGATGAAAGAACAGTATGACAGGATAGAAAAAGCAATGGGATTTTTTAACAGTTATATAGAAAAGAATTATCTACTGGGGAAGATGCCTGAATACTGGGTTTTTCTTGACTGGGCTCCTTTGTATAAAGATGGGTTTTCCTGTCTGTTTAATCTTATGTATCTTTCTACTTTAAGGACTATGGCTACCATATCAAATATTCTGAAAAAACCTGAAAAAGCAAACAGATATCTGATAATGGCAGAAAAAATAGAAAAAAGAGTTAAAAAGGTCTTCTGGAATAATAATAAAAAATGTTTCTGGGATGGATATGATACTATCCAAAATATACCAATAAAAAAGATAAGTCAGCATACACATAGCTTGGCAATACTTTTAGATATTAATAGAAAATATCACAGGTTATGGGCGGAAGAAATTTTACTTCCTCCAATGAGGCAAAAACCACTTACACATCCTAACATTATTGAGGCATCTCCTTTCTTTTATTATTATGTGATAGAGGCGCTTAAAAAAGTAGGTGGATATGAAAAACAGATAATGGACTTTATAAAAAGTAGATGGGGAAAAATGTTAGACAGTGGTGCAACGACCTGCTGGGAGATGTGGAATCCTGACCCCGGTGTGACATCTCTCTGTCATGCATGGAGTGCCCATCCGATAGTTCACTTTATTGAAATTATAGGAGGAGTAAGACCTGTAAGTTATAACTGGAATGTAATGAAAAAGTATTCATTCTTAACATATATTAACTTTGCAAAATTGTATATTCCTACTCTGTCAGGGGATATCATAGTAGAGATAGAAAAAGACAAGAGAAAGATTGAAACAAGGCCTGATATAAAAATTTTATGAACTTACTAAAACACACCAGAACTCTTTTTTATTACTGTGTTGTTATGAATCCTTCTTAATATAGGTGTACTGTCTGATTTCTTTTAAAGGAGAAAAAGGTCTTCCCCCACCTTCAAAAAATTTTGTAAAAAATTCTAGATATTGCAGGCGGCTTGTATGTACATATCCACCTAAAAGATTAATTCCTAAATTTGCTAAATGTCCGAATATGAATAGGATAAAAGCAATGAGATAACCGATAAAGGGAATCCCTTTTGACATAAAAACCATTTCATTTACCACAAGTCCTAATACCGCTGTGGTAAGACCGAGTCCGAAAAGACGGCTGTAACTTAAAACATCTCCGAGTAAATTGCTTGCTATTACATTGTAAGCACCATAAAAAGCCCAGAATATCCGCATAAAGCCCTTCTGTGTAATACCTTTCAGTATCATCAGAAATATAAAAGAGATTGTAAGAAGTAATGAGAGAGGAAGTATAAGTTCTTTCATTGATATGACAAAAGAGATTATTAACAGAGCAACAAGTATCTGTATTGTAAGAAGTATAAATGGTTCTCCTGATTTCTTAATCCCAAACTGTCTTATAGAATTCAAAAGGTTGAGATAAAGTCCCCATAATATCTGTATATATCCTAATATAAGTGCCCATCCGAGAAAAAGGAATGTTTTGTTTCCACCTTCAAGGGGATTCAGAATAACCATTTTGTTAAGAGTTTTCACAAGGAAAAAATTATGAGGTAATCGTGACAGTATATCTCCAAACCAACTGCCTGTAATAGCCCCCATAAATATCGTGGCTATACTGCTATAAAGGATAAGCCGAAAGAATTTTATAATTGCTGGTGTATATCTGAACTTTTTTATGAATATAATAGATAATAAAAGAAGAATAATACCATAAGCAGCATCTGTTATACAAAAAGCAAATGATAGAAGAAAAAATATAGAAAGATGTGGTGTGGGGTCTATATTTTTATAAATCGGCTTACCGTAAAGGTCTGTTACTACTTCAAATGGTTCTATCACAGGTGCATTTTCAAATGCTATGGGTACTTCATCTTCTTTATCAGGGTCTGATATATAAAGATATCCATCAGGAAGGTATTTATGTATTAATCCTTCTATAAGTGGAATATCATTTTCTTTTACCCATCCCCATACTCCCTTTACAAATTTGGATATTCCTGTATTCCGTGATACTTTTATGTAATGAGAAAATGAATACACATAATCATAAAATACAATGATTTTATATTTTAAAGAGGATATTTCTTTTAACTGATTTTCCAGATTTACTATTAACCTTCTGTTCTTCTCTTCTATTGTCTCCATCTTTTTCAAGATTTCTGAAGGGAGTCGGCTCCATCGTTTTATTTTCAGGATAACACCTTTTATTTCTTCTATATGCTTTACTATTTCAGAATGTTTTTCTATAGGAAAAACTATCAGAAAAAGTGCTTTTTCTTTATCTTCTGATATCTTTTCAACCTTAAAACCATCTATACTCTCAGGAAATTTTTGTTTTTTCCGCGGGAGATGGAACAAGCAAAAAGAAAAATGTTTCATTGAAAAAAGAGAGTAGGGGACAACAGTAATATCTTTTATCAACATTAACTCTTTCTTTATAGTTGATATTTTTTCTCCTGTTTTCTTCCTTCTCTCAATCTCTTTTGATATCTGTAAGAATTTTGTATATATGTCATCCAGAGCCATTTCTCTAATTATATTTTCTTCTTCTTTTTTGTTTATGACGATTTTTCCTGAAAATGCCTTCCCTTCAACCTTCTTTAAGGTATCTTTAAGAAATTCAACTTTACGTAAGGTTTCTTCTATATCTTTATATAAGACGATATTTTCAAAACCAAATATATCCGGTAATTTATTTATCTCAGCGCATCCTTCCTTTTGAAGTTCTTTCAAAAAAGTGGATGGGTCTTCTGTGAAAAAAAGGTAGAACTTTTTCATTCTTGCTATCACTTGTTTACTCCTTATTTATCTTTACATAGTCCTCTGTAAGGTCACATCCCCACGCAGTAGCAGAAAACAGCCCTTTTTTAATATCTACCTCAACATTTATCTTATCTGAATGTTCCATTAATCTATGAAGATTCTCTTCATCATATTTCACAGGATTTCCGTTGTAGACCTTAACTCCACATATAGATACCTCTGCCTTTTTTATATCCATCTTTGCATTTACAGAACCAGCAGCAGCGAGAATCCTTCCCCAGTTTGGATAAGCACCATAAACAGCGGATTTAAACAGATTTGAACCTGCAATCCTTTTCGCTACCCTTCTTGCATCTTTTAGACACCAGCCACCTTTAACTACCACTTCTATAAGTTTCGTTGCCCCTTCTCCATCAGAAGCAATCATCTTTGCAAGTTCTGTACATAGTATTTTAAGCGATGATAAAAATTTCTTATACTCATCTGAACCACTTTCAATTCTTTTATTTTTTGCCTTTCCATTGGCAAGACATATAACCATATCATTGGTACTTGTATCATTATCCACATTAACCATATTGAATGATTCTTCAACTGCTTCTTTTATAACATTTTGTAATACATTTCTTTCAATTACAGCATCTGTAGTAATAAAAGAGAGCATTGTTGCCATACATGGGTTTATCATTCCTGCACCTTTAGCCATACCTCCTATATAGACATTTTTATACTTTCCTTTAATCCCTGTGTCAATCTGAAATTCCTTTGTAATCTTATCTGTAGTCATTATTCCTCTTGCAGCAAGTGTATGGTTTTCAGGACTTAAGGTCTTTACAAGTTCTGGAAGCGCAGAGATAATTTTTTCATAGGGCAGGGGTTTTCCGATGGTACCTGTTGAACCTGTAAGAACTGAATGTGGTTTTATTTTTAGAAGGTCTGCTATTTTATGTACTATAAGTTCTGTATGTTTATAATTTTCCTCTCCATTACAGGTATTGGCATTACCACTGTTTACAAGCACAGCATGGACTGGATTTTTTATATGTTTTAGTGTCCAGAGCAAACTGTATGATTTGAACTGATTTGTAGTGAATGTACCTGCTGCTATACAGGGGGATTCTGAGAATATAAGGGATAGGTCTTCTTTCCTCTCATCTTTTATTCCACAATAGACAGCAGATGCAGAAAAACCATCAGGGTATGCTATTCCTCCTTTTCCCATTTTTCAGTATCTCCTTTGCTATATTAATATCTATTGGATAAGTTATCTTTATGTTTTCTCTCTCCCCTTTTACAAGATATACCTTCACTCCTGATCGCTCAACAAGTGTTGCATCATCAGTTGCATAAAAATGCTCTTTATATGCTTCTTTATAGGCATTTATGATAATTTCTGCTTTAAATACCTGAGGTGTCTGAATGGATACGATGTTTTCTCTGTCAAGGGTGTGTTTAACAAAAGTTCCATCCCTTTCCTTTAAGGTATCCTGTGTCTCTATATAAGGTACTGCTGCGCCATATTTTTTAGCGCTTTTTATCAATCGGTTAAGAAGATTATCAGAGAAAAATGGCCTGGCCACATCATGTATTATTATAATCCCATCTTTTTTTTTAAGTGCTTTTATTCCTTCATTAACAGAGTCCTGCCTGTGTTCCCCCCCGGAGATAACTTCTATATTTTTATAGATATTTTTTAATTTTCTGTTCCACTTTTCAACATATCCATAAGGAAGGACTAATACAATTTCACATACTTTTTCATAAAATTTTTCAATGGAATAATAAAGAAGTTGTTTCTGCCCAATTTTCAAAAATGCCTTCGGGATACCTCCAAGCCGATTACCTTTTCCTCCTCCAGCGATTATAACGGATATCATTTTAATTTGGCAAAGATAATCCTTCCTGTAGATGTCTGTATAGCACTGTCAATAATTACATCTATAGTTCTGCCTAAAAACCTTACTCCATCTTCAACAACTACCATTGTTCCATCTTCTAAGTATCCAACACCCTGTCCGGCTTCTTTTCCTTCTTTTATTATTTTAAGGGGTATCTCTTCACCACTCATAAGTTTAGGCCTCATAAGTGTTGCAAGCATATTAAGATTGAGTACTTCTATATTTTGAACCTCTGCTATCTTTGCAAGATTAGAATCATTGGTAAGTATTTTAGCGCCTACATCTGTTGCAAGTTTCACAATCTTTGCATCAACCGCTTCAATATCCGAGTATTCAGCATCATATATCTTCACATCTAACTGTTCATCCTTTCTGAGTTTTTGTAGTACCTCAAGTCCTCTCTTTCCACGTTGTCTCTTCATATCACTTGAACTATCTGCAAGTCCCTGAAGTTCTTCTACTACAAACTTAGGAATTATTATGATATAGTCAAGGAATCCACCCTTGGCAAGTTCGTATATACGGCCATCAATAAGAACGCTTGTATCAACCACTAAAAGACGTTCCTGTTCTTTAACCCCTCTCAAAAAAGGGAAAATAAAACCTAATTCTTCAACTCCTTTAAGTCCTATCATTATACCGAGATAAGTAAAAGCAAAATAGAGAGCAAATCTTATATATATGATTGTTTTTGGGTCTTCAACAGGGATAAGGAGAAAAAAACCTGCCAGTAGTATGGCTGTTATAAGACCAAAAACTAAACCACCTATTGCAAGTAAAAGTTTTTTTAGAGGGATCTTCTCAATAAATATCTCAATAACTACAATAAAAAGAGAACCTAAAAATCCTGTAAGGGATCCTACAAGTCTTGCATTAGGAATAATGTAATATCCTGTCAGTGTACTCAATAGTATGAAAAATCCACGGATAATATATACACCCATTTTTTTCTCCTTTCAAAGTCATAAAGTAAAAACTACAGGTTAAGTTATCTCTATTATTTTATATCAGAAGGAGAAAAAGGTAAATACTTTTTACATAATTTAAATTTTATAGAGAAAGGAATATCTGAACTGCATCTTTCAGCCACATTACAGAATATATCTGGAGGGATATATCCTTTGTATCTTTTAAATTCCCTTCTGGTATTATTGCTTTGCTGTATCCTAAACGTAATGCTTCTCTTAACCTGTTATATATCTGCCCTACAGGTCTTATCTCTCCTGTAAGTGCAATTTCTCCTATCACCACACACTTTTCCATTGGGGGCGTATCTTTTATAGACGATATACAGGATAATGCAACAGCAAGGTCAACCGCTGGTTCTGTAACTTTAAGTCCGCCACCTGTGTTAAAAAATACATCATAGGTACCGAGATTGAACTTCAACTTTTTCTCAATAACTGCTGTAATCATAGATATCCTGTTATAGTCCAGCCCTGTAACAGACCTTTTTGGAACTCCATAATAAGAGGGTGTAACCAGACACTGTATCTCAACAAGTATTGTTCTGGAGCCTTCCTGTGAGGGAAAGATAACAGCACCAGGAAGTGTTTTTTTAGAATCAGGAAGAAAGATAGCAGATGCTTCAGGTATCTCTGTAAGTCCTGTTTCTTCCATAGAAAAGACACCTATTTCCATAGTGGAACCGAACCTGTTTTTTGTTGCTCTTAAAATCCTTAAGTTTGATTTTATCTCTCCTTCAAAACTTAAGACAACATCTACTATATGTTCAAGGACCTTTGGCCCTGCTATTATTCCTTCCTTTGTAATATGTCCCACAAGAAAAATGGAACAACTACTTTCTTTCGCACGGCTGAGGAAAAATGATGTAATTTCTCTAACCTGACTTACAGAACCGGGGATTGCAGGAATTTCCGGGTCAAAGACGGTCTGTACGGAGTCCACTATAATGAAATCAGGGTTTAAAAGGTCTATACTGTGTTTTATTGATGGCATCTCTGTTGTAGAAAGGAGATATAGATTTTCCGATAATGTTCCCAGTCGTTCTGCCCGCATCTTTACCTGGTTTTTGGACTCTTCTGCACTTATATATAGAACTTTTTTCCCTGTGGATGCAATTCTGCCTGCAATACTCAGAAGCAGAGTGGACTTGCCGACACCGGGCTCTCCTGCTAAAAGGATTAAACTACCAGATACAATACCGCCTCCTGTTACTCTGTCAAACTCTTTTATGCCTGTTTGTGTTCTTGAAAAATATTCGGACTTTATCTCTGTTATTTTCTCAGGAGAAGAAGTTGTGGAAATAATACCTGTTTTTTTCTTCCTCAGGGTTTCTTCTATAAATGTATTCCATCCGCCACAATCAGGACATCTCCCCAGCCATCTTACTGACTGGTATCCACATTCTGAACATGAAAAGATAACTTTTGTTTCTTTTTTCATTATTTTCTTCTTATAAAGAGTTTCCAGGGATGTGCCTTTATGTCCTTTACAAAATCATTCAGATTATTATACAATTCTTCATCCCGTAATAATTTTCCTGCTGTCCCTTTACCTTTTTCTACATCTGAGATGATATTATTAAGACTAATAGTTGCTTCACTTATTCTGCCAGATGCTTCTGTAAACCTCAATGTCGCATCGGATAAAAGTTGTAGTTCATACTTTAACTGGTCAACAATCTCTTCTTCTTTCATCAGACGGGCAAATGCTCCTTCATTTTGGATTTTCCACAAGAATTCCTGTAAATCTCTGGATAGTTTGTCAAATGAAGTAGCGGCTTTTTGTATATCTTCAAATGATTCTGCTGCCTGTTGTCCTGCTGATGCGAATTTTTTAATTTCATCCATTGTTGTCTTACCTGAAGCCATAAACTCGTTTGTATTGTTTATTAACTCTTCTATTTTAGAAGCATTGGCAGTTACAATTCTGTTTACTTTCTCACTTGTCTCAGTAAGGTTTGTCATAAGGATATCCACTTTTTTAATCGTAGATGATGCGTCAGCAACAACTGATTTTATATTATTTCTGAATGTTTCATCTCCGGTTATACTATCTATATCTGTAAGAATACCGTTGAGTCCTATAATCATATTCTGTCCTGCCTCTATAAGTTTTTCCATAGTAAGAGGATTTTCCCCTTCTACTATTTCACCCGGCTGGATATATTTCTTCTCAGCGGAAGGGGTTATTTCAATATATTTTTCTCCAATAAGCCCGAGCGTCTGGATGGTAATTTTACTACCGGTACTGATTTTTATATCCGACCTGATTTTTACTTTCGCTAGAACCTTTGGCTGTGCTTCATAAAGGATTTCTATCTGTTTTACTTCTCCTACCCTCACACCACTTACCCTGACAGGAGAACCACTTTCAAGACCTCCAACATAGTCAAACATTATTCCTATTTCATATCCCCTGTATTTTGCTGTGGTTGCCTGTGTTACAATAAATATACCTGCTAAAAGTATTGTAATAACAACAAATATCCCTACACGTAGTTCAAGAGAAAGTTTATCTCTTTTCATTATTAACCTCCATAACTAAAAAACTCCTTATAAGTGGATTCTTACTTTTATATTTTAACTCTTCAAATGTCCCTATCTCCTCTATGGTGCCGTTATTAATCAGAGCAATCCTGTCGGATATTAGATATGCAAGTTTTATATCATGGGTGACTGTTATATTTGTTGTCTTAAACTTTTTATGCATATCCATTATAAGTTTTGTTATACTTTCTGCCATGATAGGGTCAAGCCCTGTTGTGGGCTCATCATAAAAAACTATCTCTGGTTTTGAGATAAGTGCTCGTGCAATAGATACCCTTTTTTTCATCCCACCGCTTAATTGCTCTGGTAAAAAGTCACTGAAGTCATCCATCTCTACCTCTTTTAAAATATCTACTGCAAGTGTCCGTACATCCTGTTCTTTCATATCGGTATGATTGAGATAATAAAATCCGACATTTTCCCATACTGTAAGAGAATCAAAGAGAGCAGAACTTTGAAAGACCATACCTACCCTCCTTCTCAAATCCATTATTTTGCTTTTTGTTGCTCCATTTAATTTTTCGCCGAAAAGGTATATGTCTCCTTCTATTACAGGGATAAGTCCGAGTATGGTTTTTAAGAGGACTGTCTTTCCACATCCAGAACTACCTACTATTACGAGGGACTCCCCCTGTTTTACATCAAGATTAAGTCCTTTAAGAACATCTGAACTGTTCAATCTTACCCTTACATTCTTTAAACTTATAATATTTTCCATAAAAAGTTCATCCAGATATCATATGAAATAGAAGAATCCAGTTAATATCAGATTCCAGAGTATGATAAGGAAAAAAGAGATAACCACAGATATGGTTGCTGCTTTTCCAACCCCTACTGCTCCTCCACCTGCCCTTAAACCCTCATGAGAAGCCACTCCTATTACAACAAAAGCAAATACAATGGACTTTATAAGTCCGACCATAAGGTCTCTTATTCCAATAAATCTGAATGTCTGATAAAAAAACATTCCAGAAGGGATATTAACAATTAATATCCCTATAATTGCTGCTCCTGCTATTGCAAGAAAGAAACTTATAAGGAAAAGAGAAGGGAGTGAAATAATCCCAGCGAGAAGTCGTGGACTGACAAGGTAAGATACAGGGTCTATTGCAAGAATTTCCATAGCATCTATCTGTTCTGTAATTTTCATCGTCCCTATCTCTGCTGCTATGGCTCCACCAACCCTGCCTGCCATAATAATTGCAACAAATACAGGACCAAGTTCTCTTATCATTGATATAGAAACAATTCCCCCTGAGTAAATCTCTGCTCCAAATCTTTTAAGTGTATATGCGGTCTCCATTACAAGTACCATACCTGTAAAAATAGATATAATGGCAACGAGGGGTAAGGAATTGATACCTATGCTGTCTATATGCTTGAATATGTTTTCACTCTTCTTTGCAGAAAACATTTTTCTTATAGCATCAAAAGTTAGTATTGTAAGAGAACCGAAATAGGAGATATAACCTAAAACAGCATATCCTGCCTTCTTTACCAGTGTTAACATTGTTATTCTCTCGGACTGTAATTCTCAAATCTGGTAAATCCTTCCCTGAAGGTCAAAGAAATTGTAGCAGTAGGACCATTCCTCTGCTTTGCTATTATTACCTCTGTAAGGTTTGATAGGGTTCTATTTTCCTTATCTCTTTCTCTGTGTAGAAGTAGAACAAGGTCTGCATCCTGTTCAAGAGATCCACTTTCTCTGAGGTCTGAAAGTTCAGGTCGTTTATCCCCTCTTTGTTCCGGTGACCTATTTAGCTGAGATAAAGCAACCACAGGTACATTCAATTCCTTTGCAAGTGCCTTCAGTGAAGCAGATATTTCACTTATTTCCTGTTGTCTGTTCTCCGCTCTTTTATTACCTCTCATAAGTTGTAGGTAGTCCACTATGATTAACTGAATATTCTCTCTTGCTTTCATCCGCCTCGCACGTGCTCTTAATTCAAAAGTGGTTAGAGAAGGGGTGTCATCTATAAATATAGGGGTTTGTTCTAAATGACCTCCTGCCTGAAGTAATCTTCCTATATCTTCATCAGAAAGCATCCCATGTCTTAATTTTTGCTGGTCAATCTTTGCTTCACAACATAACATCCTCTGAACAATCTGTTCATTACTCATCTCTAAACTAAAAATAATTATGGGAAATCTTGTGGTACCTGCATTAAGATTTAGTGCTATATTACAGGCAAAAGCGGTCTTCCCTATAGAAGGTCTTGAAGCAATGATGATAAATTCAGAAGGATGAAAGCCAGTCGTTAACTTATCAAGGTCTGTAAATCCAGTAGGAATACCTGTAACAAATCCCTGTCTTCCGTGTATTTTTTCTATAAGGTCAATGTTCTCCTTGACCAGTTCCTTAAGCGAAAAGACAGTCCTTCTTGTTTTTTTCTCCCCGATATCAAATATCGTTGCTTCTACCTTATCAAGAAAAGAATCTACTTCTTCTGGTTCAGAGAATGCTTCAGATATAATAGAAGTTGCATTCTCAATAATAGTTCTCAATAGATATTTATCTCGTATTATATTTATATATTCATCAATATTGGCTGCTGTTGGAACAAGTTCAACTATTTCACTGAGATACTCAACTCCACCAATGTCGTCAATAACTCCCTGTTGTGTTAACTGGTTTGTTACAGTGATGAGGTCGCATTTTTCATTCTTCTCAAAGAGTGTACGGATTGCAGAAAATATCTTCCGGTGTGCTTCACTATAAAAAAACTCCTCTTTAAGTACCTCAAATGCTTCCATTCTCGCTGCTTCACTGAGCAGCATACAACCCAGTGCTGCCCTTTCTGACTCAATACTTTGAGGAGGTACTTTACCGTTGAGAATTATCTGCTGGTTATTCTTTTTAGGCATATTACTTCTCTCTGACAACCCATACTTTAACTTCTGCAGTTATATTCTCTCCTGTTCTTACAGATACTTTGTATATCCCTAATTTTTTAATGGGTTGTTCAAGCAAGATATGATGTTTATCAATTTCAATATTTTTCTGCTTAAGAATAGATTCTGCTATATCTTCTGGGGTGATAGCACCGAAAAGTTTCTCATCCTGTCCTGCTTTTGCTGCAATTGTTATTGAACCTTCCTGTAACACCTTTTTTATCTCTTTTGCTCTTGAAAGTGCTTTATTCTTTTTTGAAACAAGTTGTTGTTCCTGTTTTTCTAACTGGCTGATATTTTCAGGAGTTGCTTCTATGGCAATCCCTTTCGGTATAAGGAAGTTCCTTGCATATCCGGGCTTTACATCTTTTATCTCACCTTTCTTCCCTATATCAGGCAGGTCTTTTATAAATATAACTTTCATAACAAAATCTCAAACTTTTACAAAAGGTAAAAGTCCTACATAACGTGCCCTTTTTATTGCTCTCGCAAGAGCCCTCTGATGTTTAGCACATACTCCTGTAATCTTGGGAGGTAAAATTTTCCCTCTCGGGCTGGTATATCTTCTGACAGTACCTGTATCTTTATAGTCAATCTCATTAGTCCCTGTTTTGCAGAACTGGCATACCTTAGATTTTTTCTTCACTGCCATCTTCTATTTCCTCCTTTTCAGTACCTTCTTCTTTTGCTTCTGTTATCCCGGCAGGTGGTTTATCTAAAAACTGGAAATCTTCCACTATCACCTCAACTGTAGACCTTTTCTCACTTTCCTGGGTCTCCCACTGTCTGTACTGGAGACGTCCTTCAACAAATATCAAACTTCCTTTTTTTAGATATTCAGCCCATACCTCAGCCCTTTTGCCCCATATAACAAGATTTATAAAACATGTATCTTCTTTCTTTCCCTCTTCTTTTGATACATATTCACGATTTACAGCCATCCTTACAGATGCAACTGCCTGTCCTGATGTAGTATATCTCAATTCAGGGTCTCTCGTTAACCGTCCAATAAGAAAAACCTTATTAAGTGTTGGTCCTGGCATTTATATATTCCCCTTTTTGTTCTTTTTCCATATCAGGGAATCTCTTCCTCTGAAGGAATAGATAACGGATGATATTTTCTCTTCTTCTAAGCCCTTCTGATATTGAAGAAATGGAACCTGGAGATGTTTTAAAATATACGATGTAATAAAATGCCTCTGTCTCCTTTTTGATAGGATAGGCAAGATATTTTTTGCCCCAGAGTTCTTTTTTAACTATCTCCCCTCCGTTAGATGATATCTGTCCTTCTATAAAAGATATTTCTTTCTCCCTTACATCATCCTCTAAATTAGCCCTTAAAAGAAAACACCCTTCATATTTCCTTTCCATATCCACCTCTTATAATAGTTTTTAAATCCAGTTTTTATTTTGCCTTATTATTATATATCTTATCTAAAAAAAGTCAACGCTATATAACCTTTTATATATGCACCTCTATAATATCCCTGTCTTCAAGTTTAAAGTCCCTGCCTGCAATAATAACCTTATCTTCTCCTTTTCTCCATAGCCGTGCATACTTAAAATTTTTAGCAATGTCTTTGTGGATAAGTTCCGCAAGTTCTATTACAAGTGAGCCATTTTTCAAAGTATAAGGATTTTCTGTATCTGGTGGTTTTCCAGGTATTTTTGTATATACCCGTATGATATTTAAAAGTTTGAAAGTCAGTTCTGGTAATATCTCAATATTTGTACCTTCCTTTGCAGATATTTCAATAAAGTTGTTCTTTATTTTTTCTCCATAAAGTTCTTTGAATATCTCTCTTATATCTTTAGATGCTGGGACATCTACCTTATTACCTATCCATATAATATTCTTGTTAAAAATGAAACTACCTTCCTCTTTGATACGAAACCTTTCAAGTGTCTTCAAAGAGTCATCCATATCTTCAATCAGAGAGTCAGAGGAAAGGTCAAAAAGGAATATAAGTCCATCCGCTTTTCTTAAGATGTCTCCGAGCCAGTTCTCTGAAAGTTGTGAGGAAAGGGATGGTGTGTCTACCAGTTGTATATTTATATCCTCATACTTCATCATCCCGGGGGTAGGTATTTTAGTAGTAAAAGGATAGTCCGCTATCTCTGGTTTTGCTTTTGTTAATACTGAAAGAAGTGTGGATTTACCTGAATTTGGTGGTCCACAGAGAACAATCTGTCCTGCTCCTTCTTTTATAATAACAGGTACTG
This sequence comes from bacterium, assembly GCA_026414725.1. NCBI lineage: Bacteria > bacterium. The sequence goes on along the minus strand of JAOAIL010000001.1, from coordinate 71,709 downwards.
TCTGTTTTTTTGCTGTCTGCGGTTTTTTTTCAAGTTCTTTCCTATATTTTGCTATTTTTGTCCGTAGGAGTGCCTGAAGTTTTTCTGATGACTTATGCTTGGGCATTATGGCAAGAAGTTCCTCAAGGATAGAGATCTTTTCCTCTAATGTCTTAGCGGTTTTCAACTCTGCTTCTTTCTGATGGTATTGTGGGGGTAGATTTACAGGCATTTTTACTTGCTTAACATATCCCTAATGACAGGGAGAAGTTTTTTTATATTATACGGTTTAGTTACATAGAAATCAGCACCAAACTCATAGCCCTTTATTTTATCCTGGTCAGCATTTTTTGCTGTAAGCATTATTACAGGAACACGCCTGCTTCTTAATCCGGACTTTATCCTTCTTAAAACCTCCCATCCATCCATAACAGGCATTACTACATCTAATATAACGAGGTCCGGTTTCTCTTCCCTGAATATCTCAAGTCCATCTTCTCCGTTAGTTGCCCCAAATACAATATAACCTGATGATTTAAGTGCCATAGAAAGAACTTTGAGATTATCTGGCTCATCTTCAATAATCAATATTTTTTTAAGTTTCTCTTCCATATTATTATTTTACACTATTTGTTTTAATATGTAAAACAAGCAAATTTAGAGTATAATAAATGCTATGTTTCTAAAACTTTTTATACGGATACTGGCGATATTCGGAATGATAGGAGTAGGGGTTCTGGCAAGAAGATTAAATATGCTTGCAAAAGAGACAGCCAGTCAGATGTCACGTATTACTACAAACTTCTTCTATCCTGCACTTATCTTTTCATATCTGGTAAACAATTTTTCCCTTAATGGACTGGCCGAGAACTGGGTATTACCATTGGGAACACTTATAATAATGACAACAGGTTATATTACAGGGAATATATTTTCAAGGATTATTACTTTCAAAGACGAGAAGGAGAAAGGACAGTTTCTCTTCCAGTGTACCATAAACAATTATTCCTTTCTTCCTCTTCCTATAGCCCTTATGCTGTATGGAAATACAGGAGTCGCATACCTTATATTCTCCACACTCGGTTCAGAACTTTCTGTCTGGACAATAGGGATTTTTGGCCTTACAGGTAATAAGTTTCGTAAAGATAGCATAAAAAAATTTTTGAGTGTTCCCGTTATAGCAATTATTTTATCAGTAATAGCAATAGTATTAAGGGATATGTGTAATTTTCTTTATGCCTGTCCATTAATTATAAAAGAAATAGGAGTATCTTTCTTTTCTGCTGTTGATATTTTTGGTAAAGGAGCCATTCCTGTTGCTATGTTTATCGCAGGTAGTAGAATGGCAGACCTAAAATCCCATCATCTTATTACAACCATTCAAGGTTATATTATATCCCTCCGTCTTTTAATTATTCCTGCAATATCTTCTATTATACTTTATCTTTTACCTTTTACTCAGGAAGCAAAAAATATACTTTTTATTGTTGCTGTAATGCCTTCTGCTATAGCGAGTGTTGTATTGAGTGAGGTATACAACTCAGATACTGAGTTCGCTGCTTCTTCTGTTTTTACCACACACCTTTTCTCTCTTATCACAATTCCTCTGTGGCTGACGATTCTTCTAAAATAAAAATTTAGAAAAGAAGAGCATAAGAAATTATAAAAGGTAATACTTAAGATGCCTCTACATTGAAAGGAGAGGGGAATTATGAGACCTTTTCTGTACTTTTCACCCCACCTATATATTCTCCCCTCATATGGATAGGAGTTCCTCACTATTGCAGGAGAAACTCAATTACGTATGTAGAATTATTTTTAATTATTCTTTTTCAGTAATTTTCCATACAGGTCATAATCATCAGAAGATATTATTTTAATCTTACATATATCACCACTTTTAACTATATCTTTTGACCTTATATATACTGTTCCGTCTATATCAGGAGCATCAAATTCTGTTCTACCTATAAAGTAATCTCCTTCCTTACTTTCAATAAGCACATCTATTGTTTTCCCGAGGAATTTCTCAAGTTTTCTGCGGGATATCTTCCTCTGGATTTCCATAATAATCCTTTCCCTTTCCTTTTTTATCTCATCATCAACCTGATATTTTAAATTATATGCAGGTGTCCCCCCTTCCCTTGAATATCTGAATACACCAAGTCGGTCAAATTCTTTTTCTCTAACAAAGTCAACAAGCATTTTAAAATGCTCTTCTTTCTCTCCAGGGAACCCCACAATAAATGTTGTTCTGATTTTAATTTCTGGAATGGCTTTTCTTATAAAATCAATAACTCTGTTATAGTCAATAATGGGTCTATTCATCTTTTTCAATATATCAGGGTGGATATGCTGTAGCGGAATGTCAAGATACCTACAGATATTTCTGTTAGTTGCCATTACTTCAATGATCTTCTCATTGATATGGGCAGGATGGATATACATAACCCTTATCCAGTGAAAATTATATCTACATAGTTGTAACAGAAGTTTATCAAGAATGCATCTTCCCTCAATGTCTCTGCCATAATTCCCTGTATCTTGAGATACAATGATAACCTCTTTTATCCCCATCGCTTCCAGATTTTCTGCTTCTTTTATAATATCTCCTATCTTTCTACTTCTCAGATGCCCCCTGATTTCAGGGATAATACAATAACTGCACAGGTTATCACAACCATCAGAGATTTTAATATATGCATAGGGAAAGGTAGATATAAAACGAGGGTGATTTCCAATACTGGAACAATCACCAATAATAAATTTCTTTTTTGTCTCTTCCTTTATTGCTCTTACCAGATAGATGGGGTTGACACCTTCAACCAGCATATTTATACCCTTTATATGTGGGAAATTATTCCCATATCTATTAACAAGACATCCATAAACAACAACCTTCTGTCCTCTCTTTTTTCTTCTGCACAGGTCTTTGATAACTGTTAAGGACTCATCTATCGCATCTTTTATAAAGCCGCAGGTGTTAACTATAATGATATCTGCCTCATCCATATCAGTTAGGATATAGTTTTCCTGTCCGAGTAAGGCAAGGATAGTTTCAGAATCAACAAGATTTTTGGGACAGCCGAGGGTTATTAGACATATTTTCTGTTTCATTCTGGTAGAAAATAGAGTGTTAAAAAATATATGAATACAAAGAGGATGATAAGGAAAAACAATAGACAAAGATATCTGGCAGGAATTTCTGCAAGTTCCCTCTTTTCTTCACTGATTTCTTCTTTATCTTGGTTATCTTTTTGCTGTTCATTATCTCTTTTTGTTTCAGTTATTTTATTTATACCTTCTTCAATTACTGCTGCCGGAATATCCATATATTTACCGTACAGTCGTATAAACCCTTTCATATGTAACTGACTTGGGAATTTTTCCCAGTTGCCATCCTCTATCATACGGAGAAATTTTATAGGGATGTGTGTTTCATCAAAAACCTCTTCCAGTTTAATCCCTTCTTTTATCCGTTTTTCTCTAATGACTTCATTTATCGGTATATTCTCCCTCATCAAGTTCTCCAGGGACAATTACCCTTCTCGGTTTACCTTCCCTGTAAGGACCGACGATACCTTCCTCTTCCATCCTCTCAATAAACCTCGCTGCTTTGTTAAAACCGATTTTCAACCTTCTCTGTAACATTGAGATAGAAGCAATTTTTGTTGTAAGGACAATCCTTTTTGCTTCCTGATATAGGGATTCTTCATCGCTTTCTCCTGAAATTGAAAGGGATGGAATTTCTGTCTGTTCCTCTCCATGTTTCCCTTCCACAATTTCCATCTGGTATTCAGGGGTCTTCTGTGCCTTTATAAAATTACATACTCGCTCAATCTCCTCATCACTTACCAGACATCCTTGGATTCTCATAAGGGATGAACTACCGGGTGGAATAAAGAGCAGGTCTCCTCTACCGAGAAGTTTCTCTGCACCTATCCTGTCAAGAATTGTCCGTGAATCAAATTTTGAAGTAACCTGGAAAGAGATTCTGGAGGGAAGATTTGCTTTAATAACACCTGTAATAACATTTACAGAAGGTCTCTGTGTTGCCAGTATAAGATGAATACCTGCAGCTCTTGATAATTGTGCCAGTCGTATAATACTGTTTTCTATTTCATTTCTCGCTATCATCATAAGGTCAGCGAGTTCATCTATCACAACCACTATATATGGAAGTTGGTCTACATCTTTCAAACTGTTATATATCTCTATATTACGGACTCTGACATCTGAAAAAAGTTTATACCTTCTGGTCATCTCTCCGATAAGCCACTTAAGTGTATTAACCGCATCTTTAATATCTACAATGACAGGACAGAGAAGATGAGGAAGTCCGTTATAACAGATAAGTTCTACCATCTTCGGGTCTATCATTATAAATTTTACTTCATCCGGACCTGCCTTAAAGAGTATAGATGTTATAAAAGAGTTTATACATACAGTTTTTCCAGAACCAGTCGCTCCTGCTATAAGTATATGAGGAAGAAGTTTCATATCGGTAATAACGGGCTTCCCCATAATGTTCTTTCCTATAGCAATTGTAAGTTTGGATGAACTTTTCTGGAATTCCTTACTTGACAGTATCTCTCTCAGTGCGACAATAGAAATCTCTCTATTAGGGACCTCTATTCCTACGGTGGACTTATTGGGCAAAGGTGCCACAACCCTTATTGTGGTGGTTTTAAGGTTCATAGCGATATTATCCTGTATACTATGAACCTTCTGTATGGGAATACCAGGTGCTAACTGTACCTCATACATAGTAACCCTCGGACCCTGATTGATTTCCACTACCTCTCCTTCTATACCAAACTCCAGTAATGTCTCCTCTATTACCTGGGCATATCTTTCAAGGTCTTCTTCTGTTTCCTGCTGAGCAGGTGTCGCTGATTTTAGAAGGTCAAGTGGTGGAAGTTTGTAATCACCTATCCTGACAGGTCTGGATGGTGTTTTTGCAGGGGGAGGGGATTTCTCTTTTTCCTCTTTAACTGCAACATCTACCTTCTTATTTTCTACTTCTTCAACTACTTTTTCAACCACAACCGGTTTCCTCGTCTTTCTCTCTCTCGGTTTTCTTTCTTCTTTTTCTTCAGGTAATGGTTCTGGTATAGGTATCCTTTCTCTGCGGACTTCACGGTAATAGTCAAATATCTCTTTGAAGGGAGCAATAAATATCTTATACCCGGCATATAAAGAACCCAATCCGGTAAGGATGAGTATCATATATATACCATTTTTACCGAAATAGTCCTGTAAAGGAGGTCCAATTAAAAGCCCTAATATCCCTCCAGATGCACTGTATCCATTACGGACAGACAGAAAGATAGAAAGGGTTAGGATTAAACCTAAACTGCTTATAATTTTTCTCCACAGTCCGAGTTTTTCTCCCCATACGATATTATATCCGAGAAGAAGCAGTAATATGACAAAGAGGTAGGATACCTGCCCGAAGAGATAAAAGAGCAGTCCTGTAAGATATGAACCAAATTTACCTCCAAAGTTCTCCACAGATGTATTTACAGGAGAACCAGTTCTGGCAAAACCAAATGTAGGGTCAAAGGGAGAAAAAGAAATCAAGCAGAAGAAAAGGTATATAGATACCGCAAAGATAATAAATCCTTCTATCCACCGCTCAAGTGTCTTTTTTTCTATCTGTTCCATTGATTTTAATTTACCACCAATACCACTTAAACGCAAGTTTTTACTATCCTTTTTCTCTCCCCTTTATGGTATAATAAATTCTATAAAATGAGAAAAAGAACAAAATGTCAGATTATCAGTAATCTCTTAAGAGAAGGTTATATAAATGAATTTGTTTTTTCAATCTTCTAAAATCTAAATTCAAAAAATCTGAAATAGAAGAGATAGACAAAATATGTAGAAAGCAACTTAAGAAAGGATATAACAAGGTATTGAATGAGAATTATAAGTACTGAAAAAATCCACATAAAGTTCTGTAAAAGGAGGGGAAAATTAAAGAGAGAAGACAGAAGAAACTGGAACACCTTGTAAGGAAAGAGGTGGAGGAAATTATAAGGCGGCACATATCAGACCCTGATATTGGATTTTTCACCATTACATATGTTGATATTACATCTGATTTAAAGTATGCAAAGATAGGGGTGAGTATAATGGGCAGTGATGAGGAGAAGAACCGTTCATTAAACGGGCTTATCCATTCCACCCCTTATATCCAGCATAAACTTGCAACTCAACTTGTAATAAAACGTGCTCCAAAGATAGAGTTTGTATATGATGAGAGAAAAGAGTTCAGGATTGAAGAATTACTGGCAGAGATAAGAAGGGAACAGGATGAAAAAGACAGCGAAGGAACGGATTAAAGAACTTATAGAGGAAGTGTTTAAGGATGACCCGAAACTTATAGGAATAGAAGGAAAAGATGTTGTTGTATTGCCGACACTTAAAGAAGAATTTGGAGAATTTTATACAAATATTGCATTCAGGGTAAAAGATAGATTTCCCTCTCCAAAGGATGCAGCAGAATATATAAAAGAAAAGATACTTACACTTAATCTCCCATTTATAAAAAGGATAGATGTCAGGAATGGTTTTTTGAATTTTTTTTTGAGTGAGGATTTTTATCTCGGCCTTATCTCTGAAATATCCAGTGGAGACACTTCGTCTCTAAAACCAGCCCCTTTAAACAAAAAGGTTCTTATTGAGTTTGTAAGTGCCAATCCTACAGGGCCTCTTACCATTGCACACGGAAGGCAGGCGGCTTTTGGTGAAGCACTCTCAAGGGTTCTTAAATATGCGGGCTATGAAGTTACAAAAGAATATTATATCAACAATGCAGGCAGACAGATTAGACTGCTCGGGGAGTCCCTTAAAGCAAGGTATCTACAACTAAAAGGGATTGATTGTTCTATACCTGAAGGAGGATATGAAGGTGATTACCTTATAGATATTGCAAAAAAAGTCCCGGATGAAAACATTGAGTTTGACAGATTTGCTGCTGATTATATCCTTGAAGATATAAAAAATGATTTAAGAAGATTTGGAGTGAGTTTTGATAACTGGATAAGTGAGGTTGATTTTTTCAAAAATGGTAATGTGGACAAACTACTTAAGGACTTTGAATCTAAAGGGTTTATATATCCTGCAGAAGGTTCGAAGTGGTTCAAAAGCAGTATGTACGGAGATGAAAAGGATAGGGTAGTGGTGAAGAGTGATGGTTCTTATACTTATCTTGCATCTGATATTGCCTACCATAAGAATAAAATAGACAGAGGTTATGATACCTTGATAAATATTGTGGGTCCTGACCATCATGGATATATCCCCCGTTTGAAGGCAGTGGTTGAAACACTGGGTTTTAATCCTGAAAATCTGAGGTGTATTATTGTTCAACTGACAACACTCTACAGAGGTAGAGAAAAACTTTCTATGTCTACAAGAAAAGGGCAGTTTATATCTCTTAAACAACTGATGGATGAAGTGGGTCCTGATGCTTCCAAGTTTTTCTTTATCTTCAGAAAGGCAGAGAGCCATCTGGACTTTGACTTAGAACTTGCAAAAAAACAGTCCACAGAAAACCCTGTTTATTATCTCCAGTATGCATATGTCCGGATGAAACACATACTGGAGTTTGCAAAAGAAAAAGGGATTGATGTTTATAGTACAGACCTATCTCTTTTGAAAGAAATAGAAGAGATATCTCTTATGAAATATATTGCTAAATTCCCTGATACAATAGAAGCGGTTGTTAACAGTTATGGTGTACATCTTCTTGCTGAATATCTTCTTGATATTGCAAAATTGTTTCACTCTTATTATCACAAACACAGGGTTGTAGGAGAAGATAAAAACATCTCTTCTGCACGGATTATTCTTATACGGGCACTGCTCTCTGTTTTTTCACTTTCGTTAAATCTACTTAATATATCTCTTCCTGAACGGATGTAGTAAAGATGATTTTTTACGATGTAATTATAATATCCATCGGGATTATCCTATCTTCGTTTGATATTTGTAATGCCTAACAGTAATGTAATTAGAGATATTAGAATTAACCCTTTACTTAAATCAGGAAGTATGTCATTAAAAATTTTTACTTCATTCCATAATTCAAAAAAGTAAAGAGATTTTAAGAAAAGGAGGATGGTAATTAGAAACCAGATTATTGTGATTACTCGTCTTCTATTTTTTACAAATGCAAAAGAAAGATAGAGTAAAACAGTCCAGAATATCCATGAGCCCCTCTGGTTTTTATCAAGGGAAGAGATGTAAGAAAAAGTCCATCTGAAAGGTGTAAAGATAATATCTTCAGGTATATAACTGTAATAATATGTCATTACTCTGAACCTTTCTCCTTCCCTTTTTCTTATTGCTGCTATTACGGCCTTTCTTCTTTCCTGAGTACTTAACTGGTTCCAGTTCTCTGTCTTTAGTGATGTCCATACAGTGCAGATATTATTCCACCCATGCCAGTTTGTTCCACCTACCATCACAAGACCTCTATTTCTGCACAGTTCTATAATCTCTTTCTGTTTCTTATATGTTAACGGGACAGAAGAAATTCCTGCTACCTCAAATCCATCCACACCTGCATCTGCTATTTCCTTAAGAGAAAATTTCATTTTCTTATCTGCCCATATATGTGGAACTATAACTACACCACCATAACTGTGAACTTTATCTATCAATTCTTTCAGGTTATTAAACTCTTTAGGGTTAATATCATTCTCAATCCCTAAGAGATTGAGATAGACCCCTTTGAAACTTATCTCCTGTGCTGGAATAACACTATTGGGTAGATTATTTCTTCTTATTATTTCTTCCTGTAAAATTGATGAGATACTTCCATCTTTATGTTCTGTGATTGCCCAGCAGTTAAATCCATAATTATTGTGCCATTGAAGGTTATAAGCAGGTGTGACAATACCATCATGGGAATATATTGTATGAGAGTGCAGGTCTAAGAGAATAGTATCAGAACTCTTGGGAATAAGTTTATATCTTTGAACAGGTAGGAATATTCCATAAATAGTTAATAGACATAGTGAAAGGAGGATTATAAACATTCCTCTTAGAATTTTAAGTATTTTTATTTTAAGTGTTTCTCTCAAAAACAGTACTGTATATATTATCCATATAAAAGAAAGCCATATGAACCATGAAAGAATTTGCCCTTTTGGATAAGGGATGTTTATAAAGTATAAGGGGAAATCAGTAAAAGGAGTAAATATCCTTACAGCAAGTGGTTTTATAATTCTTATATCTTTTGCAATATTCTGTGTGTCCGTATATACAGGATATTTCTGGTAAGGGATGATAAAAAAGAGAAAATAAAGGAACAACATAAGATATATCGCGGTTTTTATTGCTATTCTGTGTTTAATATATAATTCTTTCAGTATAAATCTTTTTTCAAATAGAGTCATCGCTGTAAAAAATGAAATGACTGCTACAACAAAGCCACCTATAATATCAAGAGGAAAGTGTGCACCTACAAAACATCGTGATATACTTATAAATATTCCTAATATCAGGAAAAGGATACTCCATTCAGGCATAAGGTATGAAAGTAGAAGAACTCCTGTAAATGCGGTCTGACTGTGTCCTGATGGGAATGAGCCCTTTTTTAGAGGTGGCCCCAGTACATTTACAAACTCTTTACCGAAATATCCGAGTGGGCGCGGTATATTAAATATCTCTTTCAGTATGTGAACTATAATACCACCAATAATAAGTGAAATTAGAAAGATAAAGATATATCTTACTGATTGTTTCTTTTTTTTCAAAATGGCAATCAACACAATAAGAGGTATAAGGATAAAACCTGATCCTATATAGGTTAAAGATAAGAAAAATGTATCAACAAATTTATTTTTACAGGCATAATGATTGATAAAGAAAAAATATCTTTCATTCCATCGTTTTACATTTTCTTTAAAATTTCTTTGAATAAAATTTATGGATTGAAGGAAAGATGGGTTTGTTTTTTCTGTGTCAAAATTATAGCACCTGTATATATAGAAGTTTTTTACAAATCTTTTGTGTTGATAAACAGGGAGTACTTCCGGACCTTCAATTTTCTGGAATACATAAAACTTTCCTGGTTCTGTTTTAAAATGGTCATCGCAGAAAAAAATCCCATTTCTTTTAAACAGAGATACCTTCAGGTTTTCTGAATATTGCCAGAAGTCATACTGGTCTATCCTTTTACTCAAACAGTATACCGGAACTTCTGGTTCCAGATAGTATGCAAGCTGGCTTGCTATATAGAATTTATGTGTAAATACAAAAAAGTCCTTTCCCTTTTCTTCTATCTTTATCTCTTTTATTCTTCTGGCAAGGTCTTTCCACCCGGTAATATCCTGTGATATGTCTATATCCTGTGAAAGGTTAAAAGGACGAGATATTATCTGAACTGGTATGAGAATTGTCAGTATTCCTCCTGTAACAAGGGAAACAATTAAGAAATATCTTGCTATTTTCTTTGAGGGACTGGAAAAAAGTGTTTTGCCGATTTCTCCTGCTGCAGGTAGAATTGTGAGATAACCAACAGCAAGCCAGTGGGGAAGGACTTCATTGGACATACCAGAATATGTAAAGAGAAGAATAACAGGTAATGAGAATGAAGTAAGAAGTAGTGCTTTAACATCTTTTTTTACTGCCTGTCTGACTGTAATAATGATGACATAAACGAGAAAGAAGAAGATGAAAGGAGAAAACACCCCTGCCTGTGCACCGATGTTTTTCAAAAACATCTCTATATTGAAAAATCTTTTCTCACCGAGTCCATGGCTGAATTGAAATATAAATGACGCCCAGTAGTTTTCATAGTTCCATATAATAACAGGTATGAACATTATTGTACTTATTAAAAATCCAATATACGGTTCTTTCTTTCTCATCCATCTTCTCATTGAAGGAACGGTTAAGATGAAAAGGAGGATAGAAGGATAGATTACAAATGCAGTGTATTTTGTCAGGAGAGAGAGTCCTGCAATAATTCCTGTAAGATACCATAGATAGTGTTTCCCTGTAAGATATATCTGCCACATCAGAAATAGTATAATAAGCCAGAAGAGAGAAAGTATTGTTTCAGGGACAATGGCAATCCCTCCAATAGAGGAAAATAAAGGAATACAGTTGAATATAACCACTGTCCAGAACCCCGCTTTTGTTCCATAAAGTAGTTTCCCTGTGTAAAATAGCATGAGTGCAGTTCCAGTTCCTGCAATGATTGCAGGCATTCTGACAGTAATAAGTGATTTCCCTATAGTGATTATAAAGAACCTTATCAGATAACCTACCATTGGAGGGTGGTCATAATAGGAAAGGGCAGGTTGAAGTGCATACTGAATATAGTGTGCTTCATCAACACCAAGTCCTATAGTGTATGCAAGATACAACCGTATCAGTGTTGTAAGTCCTATAAGTATAAATGTATACCTGCTATATTTTTTTTCTTCCATACCCCATTCTTAAAAGTAATACCTTTAAGAGATATTTAAAAAGTATATATGGTTTTAGTTTTGATTTCCCTGCCTTTCGCTGATGGAATACTATTGGTACTTCACATATGCGGGCATTATATTTTTTAAGATAAAACAAAACCTCAGTTATTATAAAAGGGTCATCTGCTGAAAGTTTACCAATGATTTTTTCAAGGATATCTCTTTTAAAAAATCTGAATCCGGAGGTTGGGTCTGATAGTTTAATTCCAAGAATAGTTTTTATATAGAGATGGCTTATTTTACTTATAATCTTTCTTAAACTACCCCTTTGTGTATCTTTTCCACCTTTTATATATCTTGAACCAATTACCACATCACAGTACTCTATCTTCTCTACCATAGATGGGATAAATGAAGGATGATGTGAAAAATCAGCATCCATCTCACCTATAATCTCTGCATTTGTCTTCAGTGCTTCTTTAAAACCATATATTCCAGCAAGTCCTCTACCTTTTTTCTCTGTTCTTACATATACAGAAACACGAGGGTTATCTATAAATACCTTTCTTACAGTATCTGCTGTTCCATCAGGAGAATTATCGTCTACAAGTATGACCTGTATATTAAGTTGTAATTTCAATATCTCTTCTATCAGAGAAACAATATTGTCCTTCTCATTATAGGTAGGGAGTACTATTGCTATAGATTTTTTATCCATAGTGTTGTTCTATTACAGAAAGCACTTCTTCTGGTTTTATCATATCCATACAGGATGGACTTATATCACATTTCTTTCTATAACAACAGAAACAATCCAGAGGTGTAATAATTTTTTTTATTCTACCATAATCTGCTATCTCATATGGGGATGTGGGACCAAAAAGTGCTACAACTTTTTTCTTCAGTCCTGTTGCTGCATGCATGGCAAGGGTATCTGCACTTACTACCACATCACAAAGATTAAGGAGTGCAAAAAAGTCAGGAATGGTATTATTATAACCAGTGTTTATAAGATATGGATTACTTTTCTTCATAAGTTTTTCAATAATATCTTTTTCTTCAGTACCACCAAATAAAAGTACAGTGTATTTTTCTCCTGTAAGTAGTCCAATAAGTTTTATAAGATGTTTTTCAGGCCATCTTTTTGTAATCCATCTGGAACCACTACCAGTATTTATACCTACAATCTTTTTTCCTGTCAGTTTGTGCTTTTTTACGAATGCTTCTGCCTTTTTAATGGATGACTTTTCAAGTGGAACAATAATCTCACCATAATTATCAAGTTCTGTTATTTCTGTAATAAACTGCTGATATGTTTTCCTGTTCTTTTTCTTCATATCATCATTATGACTTAAAAGAAACCACTCTTCTGCTGTTTGGTTTGAACATTCAATATCCCAGTTTTTTCTATATCTAAATCCACAGAATAACTCTGTATTGGCACTACCAGCAGTGATTAAACTATCTGGAGAAAGGTCAAGGTTTATAACCATATCAAAATGGAAGAAAGATATTGCCTGAAGAAATTCTGTAGTATCTGTCCATATCTCATCAATATAAGGATTCCCTTCCAGTACTTCTCTGTTTTTATTTGCCACCAGCCATATAATTTTATATCCAGAAAATTTTTCCTTAAGTGGCTCAAGCAATGAAGTGGTTCTTAAAACATCTCCTGCTGCATCCTTCTTTATAATAAGTATAGTTCCTTTAATTTTTCTAAAATTCAAGCATTCTGAACATATACATCTATCATTTTTATGATATATACACGGTGTATCCGGTTTAAAAAATCCACAGTACTGTCTTATATTTATCTTCATACTTATCTATTTTTTGAAAAAGTCATACCTGTTTTTAACCTATATCCATTTATAAATTCTGTAGCAGACATCTTTTTTTTCCCTTCCATCTGTAATTCGTTAATCTTGAGTATACCTTTACCACAGGCAACGTATATATTTGAATGGTTAATATCTACTATCTCCCCTGGCTGTCCATCTTTTTTTTCTGATACAGGTAATGCTCCGTATATTTTAATATATTTACCATTCAGATATGTATAGGCACCAGGCCATTCTTTTACACCTCTTATGAGATTATACACCTCTGTAGCAGATTTCTTCCATTGGATAAGCCCATCTTCTTTTTTAAGCCGTCTTGCGTATGTAGAGATACCTTGCTGTGGTAATGGTTTTATCCCATTTTTTATATCTGTAATACTTTCAAGCAGAAGTGAAGGTGCAATCTCTGAAAGCCGTCTTCTTAATGAAAATATGTCATCTGTTTCATAAATAGAAGTCCTTTCCTGTTTTATAATTTCCCCTGTATCCACACGGTCTTTTATTGTTATGACAGTTATACCTGTTTCTTTTTCTCCATTTATGAGTGCCCATTCCATAGGGGCAGCACCTCTATATTTAGGTAATAGTGAAGGATGGACATTAATTGCTCCAGCGGAAGGTATCTTTATAATTTCTTCAGGGAGTATTTTGCCATAAGAGATGAGGACAATAAAGTCAGGAGAAATATCTTTTAGGGTCTTTATAAATGTTGTGTCTGATATGTTCTCTGGTTGATATACAGGTATATTGTTATTTAAAGCCCATACTTTTATCGGTGTAGAAGAAATTTTCAACCCTCTTCCACAGGGTTTATCAGGAGAGGTTATAACACCTGCGAGGCAATATTTTTTTTTCAGGGCTTCAAGTGAAGGGATACCAAAGGCATCACTGCCAAAATAGATTATTTTCATTTCTGGAATATAAGTGCACCAGCAGAGACAATCCCTGCATCACTTCCGAGAGTTGACTGAACTACCTTTACATTCTGTGAGAGGATATTCATAGCCCGTTGTTTAATGGTCTTTTCAATCGTTTCAAACATAATCTCAACATTTTTGGATATACCACCACCTATAACAATAATATCTGGATTCAAAAGGTTAACAAGCCCGGAAAACAAAGCACCTAAACATATTCCAACATCTATCCATATGTCAGTTGCGACCTTATCACCTTTTTTATATGCATCAGATATTATCTTTGGTGTTATATTCTCAAGTTTTTTTTCTGAAAGTTCATATATGAGTGTTTTTTCCCCTTTTTTTATTGCATTTATAGCCCTTTCAACAATATAATCCCTTCCTACAAATCTTTCTATACATCCATAGTTTCCACATTTACACTGCGGTCCCTTATAATCAATGGGTATATGCCCTAATTCTAAAGCAGAGTAGTTGCTTCCACGCAGGAGTTTCCCATCCTTTACAATTCCACCACCTACACCTGTACCCAGTGTAATACATATCATTGTGTTGTATCCCTTACCTGCTCCATAGAGGTACTCTCCCCAGGTAATTGAATTTACATCATTTTCTACAACAACAGGCAGTCCATATTTTTCAGAGAATATCTTTTTTAAGGGGAGGTTATGCCAGCCAGGAATATTTGGTGCTTCAAAGACAATGCCTTCATTATCTACAACACCTGGAGTTCCTATACCTATTCCTGTTGGCTTTTCATCAAGTCCTTCTAAAACAAACTCAATAGCGGTCTCAATCTGTTTAAGAACAACCTCTTTTTTACCTTCTTCAGTGCGTGTAGGAAACTGCTGTTTTTTTAAAACATTCCCATTTTCATCTGTAAGCCCTGCCTTTATGTATGTTCCACCTATATCTATACCTACTACCTTTTTCATTCCTTATCCTTTCTTCCTTCCAAATATCTTTATACCTTTCTTCTGTTTTTCTATTTCTGCCTTAACAGGTTGTTCTATCGGCTTTTGTGCTACGGGTTCTGTTCCTTTTTTACCAAATAATTTTCTCTTGGGTTGTTCAACTGGTTTTGTTTCAGTTACCACTTCAATTGTTTCAGGAGTAGAAGGGAGTTGTTGTCCCTCTACATATTCAGGATAGACACCATATTTCTTAATAAGTTCCATTACCTTACAGTACTGCTGGAAACTTACATTATTTGGAATTGAGTGGTCTGAATGATAGATATAACCACCATTTTTTTTAGCCACTTCAAATTTCTTTTTTATTTCCTCTTCTATCTTTGAGAGGTCTTCATCTGCCATCAGTCGTACATCTATATTTCCCATAAATGCAAGTTGGTCTCCATATTTCTCTTTAAGAGAAATTACGTCCATACCTGCCTTTACTTCAAGTGGCTGAAGACAGTCCAGCCCTACTTCTATAAGTAAAGGAATTAATTCTGTCACATTACCACAACTGTGGAGTATTGTTTTCATTCCTTTTGAGTGGAAGTATCCATAAAGTAAACGGTCTGCTTCATAATGGGTTTTTTTATAACTTTCAGGAGAGAAAAAAAGGCCATTTTTATATCCCATATCATTATATAAAAATGCACCATCAAACTTAAACCCGTTATTTATCATTAGGTCCGCTGTTACAATAATGAGTTCTGCAAGTGTCATCACCATATCTTTTACCCAGTCAGGGTCCTCAGCCATTGTGATTAATAACTGGTCGGATTTCATATAATATCCTACTGCATCATATCCACAGGCAGCGGAAAAGCATATAAACTTCCCTTCTTCTATAGCGGTCTGGTTGTTGGCAAGTCCTGTTGCCCAATCAATTCTTTTCCAGTCAGGTTTAAGCCGTTTTTTTATCTCATTCCAGTCATCTTTTGTCTTTATAGGCCAGTCAATAATCTCAGGGGTTGTAGAATAGTCCCTGTGGTTTTTCCTTTTTCCTCCTGCATTGGTTGTGGTGATAATATACTCTTCATTCCTCTCTATAACTTTTACAGGGAACCGAGGAGAAAGGTCTGCACCAAAGAGAGCGAGTTCATATCCAAAATACTCATCTGGTGAAATATCTTCAGGTAGCCCTTCCTTTTTCCATCTATTTATAGTTGCAGTCCATAAAGTATCATGTACAGGGATTCTATCAGCAATTTGATGATTAAGTACCCTTAACACTCTTTCTCTGCTTGTCATCTTTTATCCTCCCCTTTAGTCCTTTTATTATAATTTTTCTTTTACTGTTTATAAGGGAAATGCTTATAAATATTGTCTTTTTCGGTAATATATCATATATTTTATCTGCCCACTCAATAAGCACAATCCCTTTATCAAGATACTCTTCCCATCCGAATGTCTCCATTTCTATTTTACACTTTAATCTGTAAAGGTCAAAATGGAATACAGGTAATGGTCCTGGATATTCATTTATCAGGACAAAAGAAGGACTTGTTGCTTCACATCCAGTGAGTTCTTTTACAATACCTTTAATCATTGTTGTCTTTCCACTTCCAAGTTCTCCTGTGAAGGCGATAGTATCACCTTTTTTGAGGTAAGATGCGATTTCTTTTCCTATATTTATAGTTTCTTCAGGATTTCTTGAAAAAATTACCATAATAAATATTTTACTTTTTTTGGAAAAAGAGGTAAAATTAAAATTAACCTGCTCCGTGCGTGATGATAAATTACTCTTGAGCCAACACTTGAGACAAGGGAACCAAGTTCTGATGGGGCTGACAGGTTCGCCTAAGAGCGAAAAGTCAAAGCCGTCAGAGGAGGTGCCCACCTGTTAAAAGGGTCTCAGAGAGTATAATCGTTGCGGCGGAGCGGGAGTTATATAAATTAGATAAAGGTAGATTTTGAAATTTAACGTTTTATAAATTGGGCAGGTTGCGGAGCGGCCAATCGCACCAGACTGTAAATCTGGCGGCTTATGCCTTCGGAGGTTCGAATCCTCCCCTGCCCATTTAATTAGTATTTTTCTAATTCCTTTTCTCTGAGCAGAGAAGGAAATAAGAAAGTATTTTTCTTTTGCGGGGTTAGTTTAATGGTAAAACATCAGCCTTCCAAGCTGGTTATACGGGTTCGATTCCCGTACCCCGCTTTTAAGACATATTGAAAGGAAAAAAATAATGGAAAAAGTTAAGGTAGAGATAATAGAAAAGTCAGCACTCGGCAGAGAAATATCTTTTGTAGTTGATAAAGAAGAAGTGGATAAGGTGCGATACGATATTGTTGAAGAGATAAGAAAAAATGCAGAAGTAGAAGGGTTTAGAAAAGGCAAGGTTCCTGAGGAAATTATAGAAAAAAAATTTGGGAAAGTTATAAATGAAAATCTTATTAACAGAATAATTCCGGATGTTTATATTGAAACAATTAAAGAAAAAAATTTAAATCCTGTTGCAGAACCGGATGTTTTTGATGTGTCTATTGATGAAGAAGGATTGAAGTTTAAGGTTTATATAGAGATTAAACCAGATATACATTTGAAAAAATACAAAGGTATACCTGTAAAAAAAGTAGTGTCTGAGGAGGTTACAGAGAAAGAGGTTGAAGGGGTTCTTGCTGAATGGGAAAAAAACCCTTCTATTGCTTCTTCAATTATTGACCCTGAGAAGAGGAGATTATGGAAGGAGAAGATAAGACAACAGTTAGAGGCGTATAAAAAAGTGGAAGCATTAGTGAAGGAAAACAGACAATTATGGGATGAGATATTTAAGGAAACGGATTTCCCTGTACCTGATAAACTGGTTACAGAGGAAGCAATACGATATACAGAAGAAGAGATTAGCAGGATGAATACAGAAGGGAAGAGTAAAGAAGAAATAGAAAAGATTGCAAAAGATATTTTTGAAAAGGTAAAACCTGAAGCAATATCTTCTGTAAAAAGATATTTAGTGCTTGATAAAATAGCGGAGATTGAAAATATAAAGGCAGAAGAGCAGGATATTAAAGAAAGGATAGATGAGATAAGCAGGTCGTCGGGAGAACCACCTGAACAGATAAGACAGAAACTTGAAAAGGCAAACAGGATGGAAGCATTGAAAGATGAAATAAGAATTCAGAAAGCATTCAGGTTTATGAGGGATAATGCAAAATTTATAGAAAGGGTCATCCTCCCCGGTGAAGAGAAAAAACTGGAGATAATAAAATGAAAGGACAATTGATACCTTATGTTATAGAATCCACAGAACGAGGAGAACGGGCATATGATATATATTCTCGTCTTTTAAAAGATAGAATTATATTTATAGGTGCTCCTATAACAGATAGTTTAGCTAATGTTGTAATTGCAGAGTTCCTGTTTCTTCAAAATGAAGACCCGAAGAAGGATATACATCTTTACCTCAATACTGCAGGGGGGTCTATAACGGCAGGTCTTGCTATATATGATACAATGCAGTTTGTTTCCTGCGATGTAGCCACCTACTGTATAGGTCAGGCAGCAAGTATGGGTGCATTACTTCTTGCTGGCGGGACAAAAGGGAAAAGATATCTACTTCCACATAGCAGGGTTTTAATCCATCAGCCATGGGGTGGTGTGGAAGGAACTGCAAAGGATGTAAGTATTCAGACGAAAGAGATGCTACGACTGAAGAAAATTGTTACAGATATCCTTGCTTTACATACAGGGAATTCTGTAAAAAAAATTGAAAAGGATACCGACAGGGACTATTTTATGAATGCAGAAGAAAGTGTGAAATATGGTCTTGGAGATAAAATCATCCTGTCAGCAAAAATCTCTTTATTGATGAAAAATGGTTATACTGAAAAAAAATGAAAAATCAGGCAGGAAAGTACTACCTGCTTTACCTTTAAGAGACCTTATTATATTTCCTAATATGGTGGTACCTCTTCTGGTTGGTAGAGTACGTTCAATAAATACTGTAGAAGAGGCACTGGCAAGTGAAGAAGAACTTCTTGTTGTTTTTCAGAAAGACCCTCAGATAGAAGACCCGGAATTCAAAGATATCTATTCTGTAGGAGTGAAGACAAAAATTATCCAGAGTGTAAGAGAACAGAATGGTTTAATGAAAATCCTGGTAGAGGTTCTTGAAAGAGTAATTATAAAAGATTTTTTTAAAGATAAGAAGATATTTGTTGCAAAAATAGAGAATATTGTTGTAAAAGAAACAGGGGTGAATAAAGAAAACGAGGCATTATCACGACTTGCCCTTGAAATGCTTGATAAATATCTGAATCTCAACACTTCTGTTCCGAGAGAACTATACGTTACAATATCCACTATTGAAAACCCTTCACGGTTATGTGATGCCATTGCTGGTTATCTCCCCCTTAAACTCAAAGATAAAGGCGCTCTGATGGAGAAGGTTGAGATAGGGGAAAGATTGCGATTACTTATAGATATACTCAATCAGGAGATAGGACTTCTTGAAATTCAGAAGAAGATACAGAATCAGGTAATAAAAAAGATAGAGGATACACAGCGTCAGTATTTTTTAAGTGAACAGTTAAAAGAGATACAGAAAGAATTAGGCAAGGAAGGTGAGAGTGATGAAATATCACAATTAAGAGAAAAGATAAAGAATGCAAAGATGTCTCAGCCAGCAGAAGCAAAAGCAATGGAAGAACTCTCCCGTCTTTCAAAAACGATGCCTCTTTCTCCTGAAGCCACTGTTATAAGAACATATCTTGAGTGGTTGATAAACCTTCCATGGGATATCAAAACAGAAGATAACCTTGATATTACACATGCTGGAAAAATTTTAGACGAAGATCATTATGGACTTGAAAAAGTAAAAGAAAGAATCCTTGAGTATCTTGCAGTTAGAAAAAGGTCAGAAGGTATGAAATCCCCAATTCTTTGTTTTGTGGGACCTCCTGGGGTAGGGAAAACATCACTCGGAAGGTCTATTGCGAGAGCAATGGGGAGAAAATTTGTAAGGGTTTCTTTAGGTGGTATGCGGGATGAAGCAGAAATCAGAGGGCACAGGAAGACATATATTGGTTCACTGCCAGGAAGGATTATTCAGTCAATAAGAAAGGCAGGGGTGAAAAATCCTGTATTTTTATTAGATGAAATTGATAAACTCGGAAAGGACTTTCGGGGTGACCCTGCAAGTGCATTACTTGAAGTTCTTGACCCTGAACAGAACCACTCTTTTTCTGACCATTATCTTGAAGTGGAGTTTGACCTCTCACAGGTACTGTTTATAACAACCGCTAATACAGAATATACAATACCACCTGCCTTGCTCGACAGAATGGAAATCATTTCCCTGCCGGGTTATACCATCTGGGAGAAGAAAGAGATTGCTCAGAGACATCTTATCCCTAAACAGATGAAAGAACATGGCCTTACGGAGAAAAATATAAAATTCTCAGAAGATGCATTGTTTAAAATTATAAGAAATTACACGAGGGAAGCGGGTGTAAGAAATTTAGAAAGAGAGATTGCAAATATATGCAGAAAGGTGACGAAAAAAATTGTTGAAACAGGGAAAGAAGAATTTTATCGTATTACCGCAAGAAATATTGAAAATTATCTTGGTCCAGAAAAATTTCCTACACCTTCAGGAGAGAAAGAACCAAAGGTTGGAGTTGCTACAGGTATGGCATGGACTGAGTATGGTGGAGAGATACTTTTCACAGAAGTACTTACAATGAAAGGGAAAGGGAATCTTATACTTACAGGACAGTTAGGGGATATTATGAAAGAGTCAGCACAGGCAGCTTTAAGTTATGTCCGGGCACATATAAATGATTTTGGACTTGCTCCTGACTTTTATAAAGATATAGATATACATATCCATGTTCCTGAGGGTGCGATACCAAAGGATGGTCCTTCTGCTGGTATTACAATAGCCACAGCACTTATATCCTGTCTTACAGGTAAACCAGTAGATGCCGGAATAGCGATGACAGGAGAGATAACATTACAGGGAAAGGTATTAAAGATAGGCGGGTTGAAATCAAAAATCCTTGCTGCTCATCGTTCGGGTATTAAAAAGGTTATAATCCCTGAAGAAAATGAAAAAGACCTGAAAGAAATACCGGTAAAGGTGAAAGAAGACCTTGAAATA
The DNA here is from genome assembly GCA_026414725.1 of bacterium. Classification (NCBI taxonomy): domain Bacteria; species bacterium. Next base: position 50,486 of record JAOAIL010000001.1, on the reverse strand, counting down.
ATAATGGTAAAAAATATAAAAGAGGTAATTGAAAAATCCATCATTGGATGGAGTAAAACGGAGGGAAAAGATGAAAGAAATAGTGCTGGTAAATAAAGGAAGTAGAGATTTTACAGGGTCTCCTGTTTCTGTTAACTGGGATGGAGAGGAAGGGGTTTTTATTTTATCTTCAGACAAAGTAGAGATATACGGACAAACAGAAAGAAAGGATGAGAAGATATATCTTACTTTTATACCTCATGTTATAAAATCAGGAGAAGAGTTGAAACTTTCTGTTAAGAAGGCAGGAAGTGTTCCTTTATATGTAAAACTTTCAGACAATAAAGATGAAGGCATGGTAAATGTGTTTATAAATGAGGAATATTTTACATCCTATAACTACTCTGAAAAGGTTGTAAGACCATATCTTTTTCCTGTTATAGGTCCTGGTGGAAAAGTTATTTTGAGGACACCTGCAAAAGAGGGAAATCCTGAAAAGATAGACCATCCACACCACCGGGGTATATGGGTGGCACATGGAGATATCAACGGAACAGATAACTGGTCTGAGATGCCCGGACATGGAAGAACAGTCCATCAGAAGTTTATTGAAATAACATCAGGTCCTGTTTTTGGAAAGATACATACGTTAAGCAACTGGGTAAGTGATAAAAATGAAAAGATTATTGAGGAAGAGCGGATAATAGTTATTTACAACCTTCCTGTGGAAAGCAGAATAATAGACCACAGGGTTATCCTGCGGGCAAGTGAAAAAGAGGTTGTTTTCAAAGATACTAAAGAGTCAGGTTTATTAAGTATAAGGGTGAATCCTGAAATGCAGGGAGATAGAAAAGGGTTTATGGTAAATTCCTATGGGGCAAAAGGAGAGGCAGAGTGCTGGGGCAAAAGAGCAGAATGGTGTGATTACTGTGGTGAAGTTGAGGGAATAAAATGTGGAATTGCTGTATTTGATTATCCCGCTAATTTTAGATATCCTACATGGTGGCATATAAGAAATTATGGGCTTTATACTGCAAACTTCTTTGGTCTCTCTGATTTTACAGGTGATAGGAGTAATACAGGAACATATATACTGCCATATATGAATGAATTAAAACTCTATCACCGTATCTATATCCATTCTGGCTATACAGAAGAAGCAAAGGTTGCAGAAAGGTATCTTAATTTTATATATCCGCCGGACTTAAACAAATAGAATGGAATATCTTTTAGGTATTGATGTTGGTACCACAGGTGTTAAGATACTCCTTATTGATGAAGGAGGTCGTATCCAAGGTAGTGTTACTGAGGAATATCCCCTTTTTACTCCAAAGCCCGGCTGGGCAGAACAAAATCCTTCTGATTGGTGGGAAGCGACAGTAAAGGGAATAAGGAGACTTATTGAAGAGACAGGAGTTAAAGGGACGGAGATAAGAGGGATAGGACTTACAGGACAGATGCATGGAAGTGTATTTCTTAATAACAAAGGCGCGGTTATCCATCCTGCGATATTATGGTGTGACCAGAGAACAGCAAAGGAATGTGAAGAGATAACAGAAAAAGTGGGGAAGAAAAAGGTTTTTGAAATTACCTGTAACCCTGTTTTAACTGGTTTCCAGGCACCCAAAATTGTCTGGTTAAGAAATAACCACCCAGAGGTTTATAAAAATATCTCAAAGGTTCTCCTCCCAAAGGACTATATAAGGTTCTGTCTTACAGGTGTTTTTGCAACGGATGTAGCAGATGCTTCAGGAACCTCTCTTTTTGATGTAAAGAGAAGGAAATGGTCAGAAGAGATACTTGAGGCACTTGATATATCTTCTTCTTTACTGCCTGAATGTTTTGAATCACCTGAATTAACCGGATATATAACAAAGGAAGTTTCAGGGCTAACAGGTATTCAGGAAGGTACACCTGTTGTAGCAGGTGCTGGGGACCAGGCAGCAGGTGGAATAGGAAGTGGAATTGTTGAAGAAGGATTTGTATCGGTTTCTTTAGGTACAAGCGGGGTTGTTTTTGCACATCTTGAAGATATTTTTGTTGACCCTGAAGGACGGCTACATACCTTTTGTCATGCGGTTCCTGGAAAGTGGCATATAATGGGGGTTATGCTTTCTGCTGGTGGTTCATTCAGATGGTTAAGAGATACTCTTTTTGGTAAAGAGACATCATATAACATTATGACGGATATGGCAGGGCAGGTACCAGTAGGGAGTGAAGGACTTCTGTTTTTACCTTATCTAACCGGTGAAAGATGTCCCTATCCTGACCCTAATGCGAGAGGTATCTTTTTTGGTATATCTCTTAAACACAGAAAAGAACACTTTGTAAGGGCTGTAATGGAAGGGGTGTCTTTTGGATTGAAAGATAGTATAAGGATTATGAAAGAAATAGGTGTGCCTGAAGGAAAAAGATTTCGTATTACAGGTGGAGGGGCTAAGAGTGATTTGTGGTGTAAAATGATGGCAGATGTTTTTGATGGAGATACTGTAAGATTGAAGGTTGAAGAAGGACCTTCTTTTGGTGCAGCAGTCCTTGCAGGTGTAGGAGTGGGTATGTATAGCGATGTAAAGACCGCCTGCAAAAAACTGGTAAAAGAAGATGAAAAAGTGTTTATACCGGATGTACGAAATACTGAGTTATATAATAAATTTTATACTCTTTATGGGAACATCTATAAAAATGTTAAGGGTATATTTGACAACCTCGCTGAAATTTCATAAAATCTAACTTACTATTTATGATTGCAAGATTAGGAATTTTTAGACCTGCAATCTTTAAGTCCTGAAAATTTTAAATGTGGAGGAAAAGATATGGCAGAACAAGCAAATATGATTATTGGAATAGGGAGAAGAAAAACCGCCACCGCCGTGGTAAAGATTAAAGAAGGGAAGGGACAGATTTTTATAAATGGAAAGGAAATCAAAGAGTACTTTCCACTTCCATATCAGGTTGATGAGGTTATAAAGCCACTCAATGTAACAGAGACAGCAGGCCTTTTTGATGTCTATGCGAAGGTTTCAGGTGGTGGTCTCACCGGTCATGTGGATGCTTTAAAACTGGGGATTGCGAGAGCAATTGCGAAATATAATCCTTCCTTAGTTTCTACATTGAGGGAGTATGGATTACTTACCAGAGACCCACGGATGAAAGAAAGGAAGAAATACGGGCAGAAAGGTGCGAGAAAGAAGTTCCAGTGGACAAAGAGATAAGAAATGATAAGGATAGCGATATTCGGAATCTCTGGATACGCAGGGCAGAAACTTGTGGAACTTCTTATTTCTCATCCCAAAATAGAGATAACTGCTGGTTTTGTTGCTCCCGAAGAAGGGACACCAGAAATAACAGATATTATTCCTCGTCTGAAAGGACGTATCAATCTTAAATGCGAAAATACCCCTGACTGGAAAAAGATAGAGAAGTGTGATGTTGTATTTCTTGCCCTCCCTCATTCCGTTTCAATGAAACTTGTCCCTCAAATTGCCGAAATGAAGAAAAAGATTATAGACCTCAGTGCTGACTTCAGGTTTGATGACATTAGAATCTATGAGAAATTCTATTTAAAACATACCTGCCCGGAATTAAACAGCAGGTTTGTTTATGGACTACCTGAAATAAACAGAGAAAAGATAAAAAACAGTGATTTTGTAGCCAATCCGGGATGTTATCCCACATCTGTAATTTTAGCCCTATTCCCACTTGTTAAAAACCATATGATAGAAGAAAAGGTTTTTGTTGATTCAAAAAGTGGGGTTACAGGCGCAGGTAGAACTCCTACTATTGGGACACTTTTTGTGGAGTGTAATGAGAGTATAAAAGCATATAAAATAGGAGAACACAGACATCAACCTGAAATGGAAGAGATGGTAAATAAAGCAGGAAATGGTAAATACTCCATTACATTTGTTCCTCATCTCGTCCCTTACAATCAGGGTATTCTTTCTACCTGCTATATAAATCTTAAAAGCGAGATAGCAGAGGAGAAATTACAGGAAGTATATGAGAAGACATACGAGGATGAACCATTTGTTAGGATAATGAAGTATGGTGTCTCTCCAGAGGTTAAGAATGTTGTTAATACCAATTACTGTGATATAGGAATTAAACTTGTGGACAAGAAAATTCTTGTTGTGGTTGCTGCTATTGATAACCTTGTAAAGGGTGCAAGTGGTCAGGCAGTTCAGAATATGAATTTAATGCTGGGTTTAAAAGAGACACTGCCATTCTTCTGAAAAATCTATATTATGAAAACGGTATTCCTTGATAGGGATGGTGTTATTTCTATTTTCACCCCGAATGACTATATAAAAAACTGGGGTGAGTTCGCTTTTATAGATGGTGCTATTGAAGGGCTTAAACTATTGTATAGCAATGGATACCGTCTTGTTATTATCTCCAATCAGTCAGGAATAAACAAAGGGCTGTTTAAGATAGAGGACCTTCAGGATATAACAGAAAGAATGAAAAACATATTAAAGAAAGAAGGAGTAGAACTTGCAGGGGTTTATTACTGTGTGCATACATCAGAAGAAGATTGCGATTGTAGAAAACCAAAGACAGGAATGTTTATGAAGGCAAAGGAAGAGATAGGGAACATTGATTTCCAGAGGACATATTTTATAGGGGATAGTGATATTGATGTGATTGCAGGTAAAAATATCGGTGCGAAGACAGTTCTGGTTCTTACAGGAAAAACGAAAACGAAAGAAGAAGTTGAAAACTGGGAGACAAAACCCGACTATATCTTTAATAACTTGAAAGAAGCAGCGGATTTTATAATAAAGAGGAATAAAAATGGAAAAGTATGATGTAATAGTTATAGGGGGAGGCCCTGCGGGTTATCCATCTGCAATAAAATGTGCCAGTTATGGCAAAAAGGTTGTGCTTATTGAAGAATTCGCTCTCGGTGGTGTATGTCTTAACAGAGGGTGTATTCCAACAAAGGCATTATATACTGCTTCTGAAGAGATTTCTTCCCCAAAATATAAATCTATTGAAAAGAATGTAAGTTATGATTGGAGTAAGGTATTAAATGAAGTTCTGAATGATGTGATATTGAAACTGAGAACTGGTATAAGTATGCTTCTTAAAAGTTATGGAGTGGAAGTAATAAAAGGAAAGGCAAAATTTGTTGAACAGAAAGCAGTTGAAGTTAATGGTAAGGTATATACAGCAGATAATATTGTAATTTCTACAGGTGCTTCTTCTTTTGTCCCTGATTGTTTCAAAGGGGATGCGAGGGTTATTGTTTCAGACCATATATGGCAGTTCCAGAAACTCCCAGAATCACTCGCCATCATAGGTGGTGGTTTCATCGGATGTGAGTTTGCTTCAATATTAAACAAGTTTGGGGTTAAAGTAAAAATTTATGAGATGATGGATACACTTCTTCCAGGGAAAGACAGAGAGATAACAGAACTTCTGAAAAAACAGTTTGAAAAAAGAGGTATAGAGGTAAACATTAATAAGAAACTTACAAGTTGTGAAACCATTGAAGCAGAGAAGATTTTTGTATCAGTTGGAGTAGTGGCTAATGTACCGGAACTTAATGGGATTGAATTAGACAGGAAAGGGATTAAGACAGATGAAAGATTGAGAACAAATATAGATGGTGTTTATGCAGCAGGTGATGTAAACGGTAAATATCAGCTTGCCTATGTTGCAACAAAAGAAGGAGAGGTTGCTGCAGAAAATATCTGTGGTAAAGATGTGACCATTGACTATAGTGTTATTCCTGAGGTTATATTCACAGACCCAGAAATTGGTGTCTGTGGACTCACAGAAGAGAAGGCAGGGGAGGAGGGGATAGATGTAATGGTGGGTAAATTCCCTTATTCTGCCTTAGGCCGTGCCTATGCGGATAAAAAGACAGATGGATTTTTCAAAGTAATCGCTGAAAAATCAACAGAAAAAATAGTGGGTATTCATATAATAGGTAAAGGTGCTACAGAACTTGTCTCTTTTGCCACCCTCGCAATTTCTAATGGACTGAAGATAAAAGACCTTGAAAAAATTCTATACTGCCATCCTACCTTCGCAGAAGGAATTATGGAAGCGGTCTATGACCTGAAATCCAAAAGTATCCATCTTCCCCCAAAGAAGAAATAGATATTTATATAATCTCTATTTGAGATGGGAAATATTTATTCTCCCTAATATTAGTGAAGGATAACGGGTAATGATGATTTTATCGCATTACATCGCTATTTTCAATAAAAATCCACATAATATAATACAAGAAGTTGACATATATGTCAATTTCAGGTAATATATAAATAGAGAGATAGAAGAACAGAGGAGAAAAGTGAAGGTTCTTAATATAGAAGAAAGAGTGGAATGTTTTCAGTTGGTTTTTCTTCTTTTTTTGTCGCAGAAGATAGACCGTAAGCATTATGTTCTTAAAGGTGGTTGTAATCTGAGGTTTTTCTTCAAAAGTCCGAGATATTCAGAAGATATTGACTTTGACCTACAGGATATATCTGTTCAAAAATTCAGGGAAGATGTAAACAGGATATTGAGGTCTTCTACATTTAAAGAGGCACTTTCTGTAAAAGGATTGACTATTGGAAATATAACAGAGTCCAAGCAGACAGAAACAACACAGAGATGGAAATTATCTCTTGGTTACGGACAAACGAAGACATATATACCAACAAAAATAGAGTTTTCAAGAAGAGATGTGGGAAAAACAGAAAGCAGATTTGAAGCAGTGGACCCAATAATCCTTAAAAAATATGAAATAGCTCCTGTGCTGGTTCGCCATTATACTGCGGAGGCATCTTTTTTACAGAAGATAGTTGCGATCTCATCAAGAAAAATTCCACAGGCGAGAGATATTTTTGATACATATCTTTTAATAATAATGGGCGTAGATACTTCCAAAATACTTAAAAATCTGGATAAAATAACAATATCAAAGACAAAAAACAATATTTTCTCAATCAATTATGATATTTTTAAAAGTCAGGTTATTTCTTATCTTTCTCCGGATGATAGAAATGTATATGATTCGGAGGATGTCTGGGATACAATCCGTTTAAAGATAATTGAAGTGATAGAAGGTAGTGATAAACAATGAAACTTGTAGATGCATATATAAAAATTTTGCAATTAAACCAACCTGTTTTGAAAACAGATGATGTTTCTCAATGTCTTAATGTGAGAAAAGCAAATGCAAGCAAGATTATGGAGAGATTAAGAGATTCAGGATATGTAGTGAATGTGAAGAGAGGATTATGGGTTATACAAGATAAAGTAACACTATGGAATTTAGCAGAATATTTAACCAGTCCTCTGCCTTATTATATTTCTTTACAAAGTGCGCTTTATTATTACGGAATTATCTCTCAGGTACCGAATATATTGTATATTGTTTCCCTTTCAAGAACTCGCTTGTTCAGAACCCCATTAGGTAATGTTTCAATCCATCATATCCAGCCGTCGTTTTTCTGTGGATATAAAAAATCAAAGGAAGGATTTTATATTGCAACACAGGAAAAGGCACTTATTGATTTTCTGTATTTTTCTCCTGCAAAATCCCGTCTCTTTTATACCCTTCCAGAGATAGAAATCTCTAAGGATTTTAGTATCCGCCGTGCAGAAAAATTTATTGCAATGATAAGAGCGAAAAGGAGAAAATCTACCGTTGCTCGGCTCTTTCAGGAAATTCTACTGGAACAAACCAGATAATCCTTTACCGAGCAGAACCAAAAAGAATCTTACGGGCAATAGATAATCCTTTTTCTATATCAATATCCACACCCATCTCTTTTAAACCCACACCAACAGCACTTATTGCGGTAAGGACATCAAACTCATCCTGCCATCCCAGATGTGAGATTCTTATGATTTTGCCTTTAAGATGGTCCTGTCCACCTGCAATAGACATACCATACTTTGTCCTTAAAATTTTTACCAGTTTATCACCATCCACACCTTCAGGGAGAAGGACTGCTGTTACTGCATCTGAAGGATTTTCAGATAGAAGTTTTAACCCTGCTGATATAAGTGCCTGTCTCGTTGCTTCAGCACGGAGACGGTGTTCTTCCCATATCTTTTCAATCCCGATGTTTTTAATCATCTGTAAGGACTTTCTTAAGCCCACTACCAGAGATACAGGGATGGTAAAGGGGAAATCATTTTTAGCAAGTGTCTTCTTATATTTTTTAAGGTTGAAATAATATTTTGGGAGATTTGATGTTTCTGTTTTTTTCCACGCTTTTTCACTTACAGAGATAAAAGCAAGCCCTGGTGGTAACATAAATGCCTTCTGTGAGCCAGTAACTACAACATCTATCTTCCACTCATCTGTAAGGCATGGCATTGCTCCGAGTGAACTTATTGTATCAACAACAAGTATTGTATCATCATATTTTGATACAATCTCTCCCAGCGCTTCTATATCAAAGTGTGTTGCTGTAGATGTTTCACATAGTGTACTGAAGACCGCTTTTACATCTCTATTCTTCTCTAATAGATTTTTGACTACATCGGAATTTAATTTCTTCCCCCATTCAAGTTCTACAGGTATTACATCCAGTTTATAGGCAGTAGATATTTCCTTAAACCTTTCTCCAAACTTACCACCAGAGATTACTATTACTTTATCACCTTCAGAAAGAAAGTTTACCACACTTGCTTCCATTGCTCCTGTTCCTGAAGAGGCAATAATGAATACATCGTTTTTTGTCTGGAATACATACTTCAACCCTTCAAATACCTCTCCGGCAATTTTTATAAATTCGTCGGTTCTATGATGCATAATAGGAGATGCCATTTCCAATAATACTTCTTCGGGAACAGATGTAGGGCCTGGTGTAAAAAGCCGTTTCTTTAACATTTTTTCTCCTTTCCCTTATTATAGGGGTTATAAAAATTTCTTTAGATATTCAATACCTTTTCTTGCTATGTTTTCAGGTCCCGGGGAGAAGTCAAATACCTCAATAGATAACCATCCATCATATCCTATTTGTTTTAATGTGTTTATGATGGGTGTAAAGTCAATATCTCCTGAGCCAGGTCCACCTAAATTTTTATCATTGGCATGGAAGTGTTTAAGATATTTTTTACTTGACTGTATTATATCAGGAATTGTTTTTTCTTCATCACTCATTGCTTTTACATCTAAATGAAGTTTAAGGTATGGATGGGATATTTCTTCTATAATTTCTATTGCTTCTTCTGCAGTATTGATAAAATTTGTTTCTGTCCTTGCCAGTGGTTCAAGACATAAAAAAATCTTTCTTTTTTCACATTCTTTAAGTACCTCTATCAGAACCTCTTTTACATTTTCTTTTACCTCTTGTTTTGTCTGCCCTTCTCCAATACTCCTCTGTTTTGGTGAGCCAAATACCATAAGGGAACCACCTATATCTGCTGTAAAATGGACAAGTTTACATAGATAATCTGCGGTCTTATCCCTTAAAGTCCTGTCACCTGTTGATACAGAAAGTCCTTCTGGCTTTACTAAAAGCCAGTGTGTTCCTATAATGTCTATATTATACCTGTGGGAAAGTTCTCTTATTTCCTTTCTTTTTTGTTCCGGTATCATATCCACTGAATCGGCAAGTGTAAAGGGTGCTATTTCAATTCCTTCATATCCGGTCCCTTTCACAAAAGAAAAGATATTTTCCAGTTCCCAGTTCTTAAACATCTCATTACATATACCAATTTTCATATTTTACCTTTCGGGTTTCTTATTGAAGGAGGAATATCAATATCGTCATCATCATCTTTTTTCGTTAGCGGCAGTTCTCCTGATTCCTTAGTTGGTTTTACTTCGGCAGTTTTTTTAATTGGCTCTCTTTGTTTACTACCGATACCTGTAGCAAGTAGTGTAATTTTCACTTCACTTTCCATATCAGGGTCTAATGTTACTCCTAATTTCCTTGAAGGGGAAGATATTCTATTCTGTATTATATTCATTGCTTCACCAAATTCTTTCAACGAAAGGTCGCTTCCTGTGATGCTTATCAGGATATTTTTTGCTTCCATTATATCACCTTTTTCTATCAGGGGGTCGTTAATTGTATCTCTCGCTGCTTTTTCTATTCTGCCCTCACCTCTGCCATAACCTAATCCTACTATTCCTCTTCCTGCATTCTCTACCACTGTGCATATATCTGCAAAGTCAATATCAAGAAGTTTGGGTTTATATATAAGGTCAGAAATCGCTGTAATTATGTTTGTTATTCTATCATCAATTTTACCAAAAGCATCTGCCATAGATATGTTGTCCTCAACAATTTCATATAGTTTCTGGTTGGGTATATGAATAAGAGTATCAACATTGGCTTCAAGTATTTGTATACCGTTTGTTGCAAAGTTAATTCTCTTTTCTCCTTCAAAATCAAATGGTGTTGTAACTATTGATATAACTATGGCACCCGTATCCTTTGCAAATTTTGCTATTGCAGGAGAACTACCTGTCCCTGTTCCACCTCCTAATCCTGCAACAAGAAACACAATATTAGTATTTTTCAGTGCCTCTGTTATCTTTTCTTTGTCTTCATTTGCTGCAAATTTTCCCTTTTCAGGGTCAGTGCCTGTTCCTCTGCCATTGGTGGTTTTTTCACCTATCTGTATTTTATAATCTGCCTTTGCATGTTTTAAAGCATTTATATCTGTGTTAAACACAACAAACTTCACTCCATCTATTTTCCCGTATATCCTTGAGACGATATTACTACCAGCATTTCCAACTCCAACCACTTTCACATTTATTGTTCCAGCATTATCATTTTCCTCTATAAATTTAATCATCTGTGCCCGTCCTTTGGACAATTTCGCCATTTTCTAAAAAATTTTCCCGAGAAACTCTTTTACTTTCTGTAAAGGGTCCTTAACTTTATGTTTTCTTGCCTGCTGTGATGCTAACATAACAAGTCCTATCCCTACACTGAATTCTGGCTGATGATAGGTTATTTCAAGCCCTGGAAGATTTTTGGGTTTTCCTATTCTTGATGGTAGTCCAAATACCTTTTCTGATAGCACTGTTATATCCTTAATTTTAGCACCACCACCTGTAATGACTATGTTTGACCCTATAATACTTGCTTCCCCTGTATGCATAATAATAGGTTTTATATAATTAGAAAATAGTTCATTTAATCTGTCATATGTGATGTTTGATATCTGCCCCACAGTTACATCTTTTGATAGTTTACCAGATGTGCTTATAATTTCTACTGTTTGTGAAAATACACTATTATTATCTTCTTTTAATAAAGGATATGCATATCCATAATTTTTTTTAAGTTCTTCTGCATAGGTTAAAGAGGTATGTAAAAGTCGTGAAAGGTCACTATCTATAAGTCCATCCCCAATTTTTATTGATTCAGTGACTGCAATCGTGCCATCTATGAAAAAACATATATCTGTTGTCCCTTTCCCTATATCTATAAGCAAGCATCCTGTTTTTTTCTCTTCTTCTGTAAGTACTGCCTCTGCGGCTGCCCATGAATGTGGATAAATTGTATCAACCTGCGCACCTGCGTTTTTTATACAGTTTTTAATGTCCTGAAGTGGATTGGCATCTACCGTTATACTGTGAACAGACATTTCAAGTACATTACCGTGCATTCCTACTGGTTCTTTTTTTGTTATGTTCAGATTATCTACCCTGTATTCTCTCGGCACAGTATAAAGTATTTTTTTGCCGGAACCTCTTTCTGCAAAGATGGTACTATTCAGTTCTCTTCGTAATATTTGAATATCATTATCGCTTATTTCTCTTCCTGATGGTTCAATAGGGATACTTCTTCTGTGGTTTTCACCTTTAAGATGTCCTCCTCCTATACTTATAGTAACCCAGTCAATATTTTCTCCTATCTTTGCCTGAAGGTTTTTAAGAACAGAAAAAATAGTATTCGTTGTCTCTTCAATATCAACAACTCTACCTTTCTTTATCACTTCTTCAGATAAGAGTTGAATATCGGTAGCGATAATCTCAATTCCTGTGTTTTTTATCAGGGCTGAAAGTCCAAATATCTTACTTGTTCCTATATCCAGAACTGTAATTATATTTTCATTCATCGGTTAAATTTTACAAATTACTCTATAATTATTTAGAATCTGCTATTTTATATTTTACTACCGGGTCTTTAAACCTGCCTTCAATATATTCCCATTCTTTACCACTTTTTTCGCATTCTTCAAGAACAATTTTGACCTTATTAAGAGTATCTTCTATGTTATCTCTTGTTATAATTATTTTTCTGATAGTTTCTGTTTCATTTAATAATATCTCTGTGGGTTTTTTTATTGTTATTTTTTCAAGTTTAAAATATCGCTGTAGATTGTAAAAATTATACCATTTTTCTATTTCCTGTAAAGTTTCTAATTTCCATAATTCATCTTCTGCCACACCATCCCCTTCTGTTTCTATTCCGCTTACTTTTAGGTAGAAAGATGGACTGGTAGATGTTTCAACGAATTTCCCTTCCCTGTCTATAAATATGCCACCCCAGTTTTTTTCTATAAATACCCATGGTTTTCTAACAATTATTTCAATCTTCAGGGTAGAAGGGAACTCTTTTGTTATATAACATTTTTCTACTTCTCGTATCTTTGATATCCTGTTGTTTAACTCCTCTATATCAAGAAAAAGTAAGTTTCCTGGATTTTCTATTTCTAATGTGCCTGCAAGTAATCGCTTTGCATCTTCCGGTATAATCTTGACCTTTTTTACATAAAATAATTCCATATCCCAGAAGAGAGCAGTTAAAAGACGTTCAATATTTAATATCGCTGTTATCAGTATGACAATTCCGATAACAATAGAAGCGATTTTTATTTTTCGTTTCCTTTTACTCCATACCAGTTGTCGTATTTCTTTTATCCTCTCTTCTGTTTTTGCCATCTTTCAAGTCCTAACATTACAATCTTCTCACATAAATCATCAAATTGAATCCCTTTCGCTTTCGCTGCATCAGGAAATAAACTTGTATCTGTCATACCCGGTATTGTATTCACATCAAGTATGTAAGGTATGCCTTTTCTTACTATCATTTCCATCCTTGCAAAACCAGAACATCCGAGTATCTTATATGTCTTTATGGCTATATTCTCTATCTTCTTTAGTGTCTTTTTATCTACTCTGGCAGGGATGATATGTTTACTTCCACCCGGAGTATATTTTGCTTTATAGTCATAGAACCCTGTAGGTGTTTCTATTTCAATAACAGGTAGTATATCCAGCGTGTCGTTTCCTAATATACCTGCTGTAATCTCTATTCCTTTTATATATTCCTCAATAAATACTTCACTGTCAAGTTCAAAACAATCCTTCATAGCATTAAGCATCTCTTGCTTATTTTTCACAATTTTTATACCTATGGTTGAGCCCATATTTGCTGGTTTTACAACAACAGGAAAAGAAAAAGGCATTTTTAGAATATTACCTTTTTCTACTTCTACAAACATTGGCGTGGGTATCTTATGATATATCAACAACTTTTTTGTAATAATTTTGTTCATACATATCGCTGATGCCCGGACACCAGAGCCAGTATAAGGGATACCGAGTATTTCAAGAAGTCCCTGTATAGTTCCGTCTTCCCCTTTTTCTCCGTGAAGTGCTATGAAAACACAATCCGGTTTTATACTCAGGATATTTTTACTGAAATTTTTCTTTACTGTATCAAGAAGCCATACACGATGACCTTTTCTTTTCAGTGCCTTTGCTATTGCTTTCCCAGAACGTAAGGATATTTCCCTTTCAGGACTATCTCCACCATAAAGTACGACTATTTTCATTTTATATTAACCTCCAAAACTGCCAATAATTTTTATTTCTGTTTCAAGTTCTATATTATACATCTTTTTAACTCTTTCCTTAACAGTGCAGATAAGTTTATATATATCTTCAGACGTTGCACTACCTTTATTTATAATGAAATTGGCATGTTTTTCAGATATACAGGCACCACCTATACTATATCCTTTCAGTCCACAATCTTCTATAAGTTTCCCGGCAAAAAGTCCCGGTGGATTTTTAAATACACTACCAGCAGAAGGATATTCCAGTGGTTGCGTTTTAATACGTTGTTTCATATACATTGATATATTATGTTTTATTTCTTCCTGTTTCCCTTTGTTAAGAGAGAATAAAGCCCCCGTAATGAAATACTTTTCAAGACCACTTTTTCTATAACCAAATTGTATTTTTTCTTTTAATATTGTTTCTTCCTTGAGAGAGGAGAGGTGAAAGACAGTAACACTTACTATTTTTTTTGATATCCACTCTTCTTTAAGTCCTGCATTTGACATAATGGCACCACCTGCTGTTCCAGGTATTCCTGCAAGGAATTCAAGTCCTGATAGTGATTCCATAATACAAATGTTTAGGAGGGTTGAAAGCAAAACCCCTGATTGTGAGTATACGGATGTTTTTTCAACAAGTACTTCTTTAAGTCCCTGAGTAGATAGGACAACGCCATCAAAACCATTATCACTTATAAGCATATTGGTGCCCATCCCAATGATTAAAAGAGGTGTATTATATTGTTTACAACAGGCAATGATTTTTTTTGCTTCTTCTACATCTGATGGTGTGATTAAAAATCTTGCTGGTCCGCCTGTTTTGAAACTTGTCAGTGTATGTAGTGGGAAATCTTCCTGTACATTTTTACTTATTATATTTAAATCTTTCTTTATCCCATCCATTTCTTTCCTTCTTTCTCACAGTAAACTGTTCGGGTGAGGAAATCCTTTTTAGAAAATAATAAGTTTCCCTTATCCTCAGTAATAGACCTTTTTCAAATAAAGCCCTTCAGGGGGTGCAGTAGGTGGAACTTTTTTCCTGTCTTTTAGAGTAATAAGTTCAGGTATATCCTCTGGTGGTATCTTCCCGAGTCCTGCATAGATAAGTGTCCCAATAATATTTCTTGCCATCTTGTAAAGAAAACCATCTGCTGTTATCTCTATGGATATGACCTTTATGTCCGGAGCTATACTAATTTTTTCTTTCTTGATGGTAATATTATAAACTTTTCTTATCGTATTTTTTATACTGCTACCTGCTGATTGAAAGGCAGAGAAGTCATGTTCTCCTGTAAGATACTTTGCTGATTTTTTCATAGTATTTATATCAAGTTTTTCTTTTACATAACAGACAAATCCCTGTAAGAAAGGACTTTTTTCACAATTTAAAATAAGATATCTATATGTCTTTTTTTTAGCACTGTATCTACTATGAAAATCAGGGGAAACAACTTTAGCGTCTTTTATATAAATATCAGAAGGCAGATTGGAATTAAGGGCTCTCTTAATCTGTTCGGGTGTAAGATGGCTCTTTGTCTTAAAATTGGCTGTATAGGATATTGCGTGTACTTTACTGTCAGTTCTTCCACAACCGATGAGTTTTATATCTTCTCCTGTAATTTTTTTTAGTATTTTTTCAATAGTGCCCTGTATACTGCTTTTTTCTGTCTGTCTTTGCCAGCCATAAAATTTATTACCATTGAAGGTAATGATTAACTTTATATTTTTTTCTTTCATTCCTTTATGCGAGAATACCCTGCTTTTCTTTCAAAGATGTAACAAAGATAATTTTTCTGGGGCATTCTTCAACACATCTACCGCAGTTATCGCATTTTTCATAATCAATGACTGCAAGGTTATCCTGTAGTATTATTGCCTGTTGTGGGCATACCTTTACGCATTTACCACAGCCGATACAGCCTGTCTTACATACCTTTATTACCACAGGTCCTCTGTCATAAGAAGAACAGGCAATATAGACATTTTTATCAGAAGGAATAAGTTTGATAATGTTTTTGGGACATATAGTAACACATTTACCACAACCGATACATTTTTCTTCATCTATCACAGGAAGATTATTTTCATCTATTGAAATAGCATCTACAGGACATACCTTTACACAATCGCCCATTCCGAGACATCCGTAATTACACTCAATATGCGTATTAAAAAGGGCATTGATTGCATTACAGGTCTTGATGGTTTTGTATTCAAAACGTTTTTTTGTATTACTACCGCCGAAGCAGAGTACCCGCGCTATCTTCTTTTCTCTATCACCTGATGTTATTCCTAACAATGAACATATCTTCTGGAGATTTTCATCAGACATCATTACACATTTAGAAGGTTCTATTTTACCTTCAGCCAGTGCCTCTGCAAAAGCACTACAGCCAGCAAGTCCACAGGCACCGCAGTTAGCATTGGGCATAAGTTCATAAAGATTTTGGAGTACAGGGTTTTCTTCTGTTTTGAACTTTATGCTGAAATAAGTTAGAAAAACACCAAATATAATACCGAGACCACCGAGTATAATAACAGGTATTAACATCTTTATTCCTCCATAGAACTTTTTATTATTTTACTTATACAGAATACAAGTAAGGATATAATGGTTATCCACGAGATACACATAAATATAAGTCCACTTGTTCTCATTATTGTTTCTTCTCCCACGCCTTTTTAACCAGAATAGCAATAGTCAGGATGAGTACTACAAGTACAACCCTTGTAAAAATTATGTATGGTATATTTTCTTCAGGTGCGCCTTTAAGTAAAAGTGTTGGTATTGCCTGCTGATATGTCCAGAAGCCGAGTATAAAAAGCAGGAAGAGGGGTGTAATGTACCTGATAATGAATTTATAAACTCGGGGTATTCTTATATCAGAACCAGAATGCATCTCTTCCCATGCTTTATCAATACCGAATATCCAGGCAAATAGTATTGTTTCTACAGTTGCAAAGACAACCAGGGCAAATGTTCCACCCCAGAAGTCCAGTTCATCTACAGTCCCTTTTGCAAGAAATAGTATAGCAATGTGTGAAAGAGCAAAACAAACAATGGAAAATATCCCTACCGCCTTCTTCTTTGAGATGTTGAACTCGTCTTCTAAGAATGCAACTGCTGGCTGTGCGAGGGATATAGAAGATGTTATACCTGCGAGAAAAAGAAGCAGAAACCATATAAATGCAAAAAACATACCAGCAGAAAATGTTTTTAATATCAATGGCATAGTAACAAAACCGAGGTCAAAAGCTCCCTGTTGTGCTACCTGTGATATTCCATAAGGTCCAAAAAAGACAAAAGCAGCAGGAATAACTATACTTCCACCAATGATTACCTCAGCGAATTCATTTGTGCTTGCTGCTGTAAGTCCTGAAAGAAGTACATCATCATCTTTTGTTAGATAACTTGCATAAGTGAGTATCACGCCTATCCCAACACTTAATGTAAAAAATATCTGTCCTGCTGCTGCCAGCCAGACTTTTGCATCTTTAAGTGCTGAGAAGTCAGGATTCCATAAAAACCCGAGACCGTTATAAGGACTCCATGAAGGGTCATAGGGAGATTTAAGTGTGAATACCCGAACCATAATAATAATTGCCAGTATAAAAAGGGTGGGTAATGCTATCCTGCATATCCTTTCAATGCCTTTTTTTATCCCGAAAAAGACCACAAGAATATTTAATACGAATGTGATCAGAAAGAATATATAGGCAGGTACGATATTAGAAAAGAATTCATTTTTCACGATACCCTGGTAACCCCGTAAAAAAGAAATCATACCTGCTTCTTCTGCGATACCTGCATATTTTCCTGTAAGGGAAAAAAAACTGTAGCCCAATAACCACGATTCTATGTAGACATAGTAGATAAATATCACTATAGGTCCAAATATCCCTATAACTCCAAAATACTTTATAAACCTGTTCTTACGCCAGAGCGAATGAAATATACCCGGGGCAGTTCCATGTTCGAAGCCACCACCAAATCTTCCTATAGTCCACTCAATCCACATAAGAGGGATACCGAGAAGGAAGAGGGCAATGAAGTAGGGTATCATAAATGCTCCACCGCCATTCCTTGCTGCCTGGACAGGAAATCTTAAAAAATTACCCAGTCCTACAGCACTTCCGGCAACTGCCAGTATTACCCCTAACTTACTTCCCCATTTTTCTCTGTTCATAGATGGTTCCTTAACCAATCCACACACTTTTTATATCCGTCAGCACCTTCATCCCCTTCATATTCTACGCACCATACACCTTTATATCCATTCTCTTTTAGTATTTTAATCGCCTCTAAAAGGGGTATTTCTCCTTCACCTAATACAGCACCTTTATATTTTTCTCTCGAGCCAGTACCATCTTTAATATGTGTGTGTAAAACATAAGGAGCAACCTTTTTATAAATATCAGGTAGTTCTTCTACTTTATATCCATACCATCTGTAGTTCATAGTATCAAAGTTTGTTCCCAGATATCTGGAATGTACTCTGTCTAAAATTTCAAGTAGAAAATTATAATCATTTGTGATAACCCCATGATTATCAAGAGCAAGATAAACCCCCTCTTTACTTGCTATATCCGTTACTTCAGAAACCCCTTTAATTATAAGAGTTTTGTAGTCCTTTTCCTCTACGCCTTCTTTAGGCCATCCACCATCTATTCTAAGTTGATTGAATCCGAGGTCTTTCACCATCTTGCACATCTCACCTACCATCCATACCTGCTTGTTAAATTCATTCTCTGTTTTTTGAAGGAAGTCACTGCCTGTGGATATCTGGGATATTTTTATGTCATATTTTTGTAGTAAGCGAGCAACCTCTGATATGTTATGTTCTTTCTTTGTAATATCAGGCCATACATCTTTTCTCTGAAGTTCTACATAATCCACAACATTTTCTTTACACCATCTGAAAAGTTCCTCAACTGAAAAGTTAGAGAGATTATAATTAATCACACCTATTTTCTCATCCATAAGTTTCTCCTTGTTTTTATGTGAATAGTTTAGCAATCAAACTTTTTTTTATATTAATGGCTTTATAAGGACATACCTCAAAACAACACAGACAATTTATACACTTTTTTCTGTCAAATTTCAAGTTTTCTGATATTGCTTTTACAGGACATACCTCTCTGCAGGCATAACATTTTTTGCATACAGAAGGATTTATTACTGGAATTGCTTTGAAATATTTTGCAAGTAAACATAGAACTGGCTTCAGAACTTTACTGGAAAATATTTTATTTCTCTTTCTGCCCGGTATATTAAACTTTTTAGTAGAAAGCGGTATATCTCCAATAACTTCTATATCAGGTAGTCCATATCTTTCTTTATATATTCTAAGGTATGGGACATCTTCTACTTTTAATCCTGTAAGTTCACAACATATCATATCTATTGCCACTGCATCTCTTCCTCCTATAAGATAACCGGTATGTATTAGATTTCCTGCAGATGGCCCTTCTCCTTCCATAGATATAATAGCATCTATAAGATTAAAGAAAACATATGGTTTAATTACCTGATAATAGGAGATGAGAAATTCAGAAAACTCAACCGGTGAAATGAATTTACTGTGGAGAACACTCTTATGAAAACCGGGTATAAGTCCATAAAGGTTTTTTAATGCAGCAGTTATAACTGTAAGTCCATGTGTCTTCAGTTTAGGTAGATTAAATATTCTGTATTCTTTCAGGTAATCAGTAACAGGAACTTTTTCTTTTTTACCGGATACCTGCAACTCTATCATTATAGAATTGCTGAATTTTACGAGAGGAACACCGGTATTTTGGGAAACATTTTTATATCCGCATTTTTCCCAGTATAACTCTACTGGTTTGTTTACACTTGCAGGGCTGTCTCCTATAATTTTTTTGGGGCTTTTACATAGATTTACAGATATCTCCAGTACAACAGGATGTGTGGTGACCCCTTCTTCAGGTGTTCTTGCAGAAAGCATATTGGGTTTAAATAAAACCTTATCAGGGGATTGTATATTTAAAACAGAAAAAATCTTGTTTATTGCTTTTTCAACCACACTTTTTTCATAAGATGCACATCTTGCTACTACAACCTTTTCTTTCATAATCTCTTAACAACATCCATAAGTTTTTTGCCATATGTGATATATGTCTGATAGGTAACCTCAGGGTCACCGACCTTACCTTCATGGACTACACTTGCAAGGTGTGGCTCTATGGATATAAAGCCATTGTATTCTGATTGTTTCAGGTCTTGCAGTATTTCTTTTACCTTTGCTTCCCCTTCAGCAGGATAGGTTGCCTTTTCTGTCCCATCTGCAAGTGTTTTATAGTCCTTTATATGGACATATCCAATGTACGGTTTTACTTTACTATAAAATTCCCAAGGGTCAACACCTTTATTATAGTGAATAACATTTCCTGTGTCATACAGAATTTTAAAGTTAGGAGAGTTTACTTCCTGATGGAGTTTTAACATATTTTCAATACTCAAGCCCCCCCATCCACTGCAGTTTTCATGAAGGAGAATAACTTTACCATCTTCTGCTATCTTTGTTAGTTCTTTCATTCTTCTTATTGCTTCTTTTCCCCAGTCCTCTTCAGAAAGTGGGTTTTCTTTGTTATTGGGCCATGACATTACCCTTATATATTTTGTATTAAACCTATGCATTCTCGGGATGGCTCTTTTAAGTTCATCTATATCTTTCTGAAAATTTCCTGATATTTCTGTTGCCCAGTTGGCTATGGAACTGGCAAAGCAGGATACCTTTAACCCGGAAGCAATAACTTTTTCAAAGGCATCATCAAACTTTCTATCATCCATAAGTGCAATACCTTCTCCATTAACATTACGTAGTTCAAGGTATTCCCAGCCCAATTCTTTATGTGCTTTTATCTGTATTTCTATTGCCTGACCTGCCTCATCACTTATACCTGAAAATTTCATTCTCTCCTCCTTTTTCATTAAAGTTTACAGCAAAATCTGTTTCTTCGCAATAATCAATAATGTGGTATAATAACATTGTGGGAGACAGAGAGTATCTGCAAAAGTTTAAAGTTCTGAAAAGAATAAGTTCTTTTATATCCTCCATATATAACCTCCACCAGTTGCTTAATCTGATAATGGAAGAAAGCAAAAATATTCTTAAAGCAGAAGCCAGTTCCCTCCTTCTTTATGACAGAGAGAAGAAAGAACTTTTTTTTGAGGTTGCTACAGGAGAAAAAGGCAGAGATGTAAAAGCAATAAAACTTAAACTCGGACAGGGTATTGCAGGAATATGCGCACAGGAAAAGAGATTAATAAATGTTAAAGATGTTTCAAAAGATAAAAGATTCTTCTCTCTCGCTGATAAGAAAAGCCATTTTAAGACAAAAAGTATACTTGCAGTTCCTCTTACCGGTAAAAAAGGTAAACTGCTGGGTGTACTTGAGGTTTTGAACAGAAAAGATGGCAAACCGTTTGATAAAAAAGATGAAGAGCTAATGAGAATTATTGCTTCTCAGGCAGCCCTTACAATAGAAAATGCGCATTTATATATTGAAAATGTGAAAAATGCACGGATGGCAGGTGTTGGTGAAACAATGCTTTCTCTCTCCCATGATATTAAAAATATACTTAATGGGCTGGTAGGTGGTATTTCTCTTATTGATGAAACAATAGGGGCTTCTACCGAGGAATATGTGAAAGAGGGCTGGAATATAGTAAAGGCAAATGTTAATAGAATCTCAGAACTTATACTTGATATGCTTAATTATTCTTCCAAGAAAAAACCACTCTTGCAGGAGGTAGAGTTGAATAGTTTTATAAGGGATGTTACAGGTGTCTATAATGAAAAGATAAGGGAAAAAAACATAAAAGTTGAGTATCAACTGGATGAGAAGATTAAAAATGTAAAAGTAGATGTAGATGGTATGCAGAGAGTTGTACTCAATCTTTTTACTAACGCCTGTGAGGCAGTTACTGAAGGGACAGGGTTTATAAAAATTTCAACAGAGATGGAGAGTACTGGAATGTATCTTATAAAGATATCTGATAACGGGACAGGAATTCCACCTGAAAATTTAAAGAAGATATTTGAAGTCTTCTTTACAACCAAAGGACATAAAGGAACAGGACTGGGCCTTCCTGTTGTTAAAAAGATAGTTACAGAACATAAGGGAGATATTAATGTTGTTTCTGAACAGGGCAAGGGGACAACATTTATTCTGAAACTACCTGTAGATCCGGAAAATGTTAAGAAGAAATGAAAAGATATTTATAATAGCTTTTGTTGTAAATATAGTACTATTTTTTCTATTCAGATTGGACTTTCTTAAAAGATTGGAAAATACCACTTATGACTGGAGGATAAAATACCTTCAGAATAAACAACCAACAGGTAATATAGTAATTATTTTTATAGGAGATGATACCCTTTCTCTTCTCGGAGAATGGCCGATTTCGAGAGAGTGGTATGCAGAAATAGTAAAGATATTGAAAGGTATGGGGGCAAAGGCAATTGTTTTTGATATTTTATTTGTTGAACAGAAGGAAGGTGATAAGGAATTTGTAGAAGCGATAAAAGACGCAGGTAATGTTGTCCTGCCCTTCTTTTTTGACCGTCCAGAAGTGAAAAAAGGAATCTTAGAGGCAGAAAAAATAGTGGAACCAGTTGAAGAAATCAAGAGGTATGCGGTATCCACTGGCTTCATCAATATTATACCTGATAAAGATGGGGTTATAAGGAAGTATCCACTTTTTATAGATTACAATGGGAAGACATACAGGTCTCTTGATATATCTGTAGTAGAGGATATATTGGATGGTTCTATTTTAAGGATGGGAAAAGGATTCATTGAGTTTGAGATAGACGGGCAAAAAAGAAAAATTCCTGTAAATGAAGACAGGTCTGTTTACCTCAATGTCTATAATGACCTTAAAAAATTTCCTAACTATTCATTTGTTCAGGTATTCCAGTCCTATATGGGAAAGGCATCTTTTGTACCACCGGACGCATTCAGAGATAAAATAGTTATTATAGGAATAACAGCAACAGGAGTACCTGATACAGGGAATGTTCCAGGGGTTGCTGGTTATCCTCTTGTAGGTGTCCATGCGAGTTTTTTAGAGAATTTTCTTAAAGGGGAGTTCATAAGAAAGGCAGGAGATATTCCTAATTTTTTCATACCGCTATGTTTTTCACTTTTTTCAGGGACCATTGCCATTACATTTTCTCCTGTTATTAGTGTAATCTCTATTATGTTTCTTATCTGTCTTTTCATAACACTTACATTCTTTTTATTTATATCAAAACTTTTCTGGATAGATGTTTTTTATCCTGTTATAAGTATCCTTATTGTTTATGGGGTAGTAGTACTTGTTAAATTTATTTGGGAAGTGAAGGATAAAGCGAGGATAAGGAATATTTTTGGAAGATATGTATCTCCACAGGTAATGGAAAAGATTCTCGCTCTTAAAGGAGAGATTATGCTCTGGGGAGAAGAAAAAACAATAACAGTTCTTTTTGCAGATATCAGGGGCTTTACTTCTTATGCTGATAACCATTCTCCTGAAGAGACATTTTCTTTTCTTAATAGAGTATTAAGTATTATGACAGATGCGATATTTAAATTTGGTGGTACACTTGATAAATTTATAGGAGATGAGGTGATGGGTATATATGGAGCTCCTGTTGATGACCCTGAACATGCACTTAATGCAGTATATTCAGGAATAGAGATGATTAAGAAAATACAAGAATTCAGCGGAGATGTACAGATAGGATTGGGGATAAATACAGGTAAGGCAGTTATAGGGAATATAGGAACCACTCAGAGGATGGAATATACAGCCATAGGAGACACAGTAAATGTTGCTGCAAGAATAGAAGAACTTACTTCTGGTGGTGAGATACTTATTGGAGAAGAGACATATAATCTTGTGAAGGAAAGGGTAATTTGTGAGCCGGCAGGTGTATTTACTATCAGAGGAAAACAGGATAAACTGAAACTGTACAGGGTGATAATAACATGCCCGGAAGATGTACAGAGTTAAAGGATTAAATTGATAGAAAGATTTTTTATACAGGGGAGAGCAATATGGAAAAGAAAAAAATACTTTTTGGGTTGATAGTCATAATTTATTTAAGTTTATTCTGTTTTGCAGGAGATAATCCGATAATGCTCGCTGAAAGGACTGGTTCAGTATATTACTGGAATTCTGCTACTACCAGATGGGAAGACCTTCCTGTGAAGAGTAAACTTACTGAAGGGATGTTTGTAAAAGTTGACTCTGGAGGGAAAGCAATTATCTCTTTTGGAAAAAAAGCAGTTATAACCCTTTCGGAAAATACAGCGATAAAGATAGAACGTTCACTTTTTGACGAGAAGGATGAGATAAAAGAGATAAAAGTCCAGTTGCCTAAGGGAAAGGTATGGTCTGTAGTGGAGAAACTTCCTGAACCAGACAGGAAGTTTAACATAGAGACACCCAATACCATTGCAGGGGTAAGGGGGACAATATTTACTACAAACTATAATCAGCAGGATGATACCACAACAGTGGGGGTAATTGCAGGAGAGGTGGGAGTGGCATCAACAAAGACCCCAGGTTATGTAATCCTTAAAGAAAATATGTCCACAGTTATAGTTGCGAATAAACCACCTGTTCCACCACAGATGCTTGAGGAAAAAGAAAAACAGGAATGGGAAAACTGGAAGAACAGTATTCCATTTTCCGAGATAGGTATTGTTGGTGGTATTGCTGAGATAAATGCTATGCAGATACAGGAAGCAGCAAGAATAGTCAGAGAATTAAGTATGGCAAAGAAGGGTACTGAAAAGGTAATAAATGACTTTTCTGCGATAGAGAATGCTATAAAACTTTTCTACGCGGATACTGGAACAGTTCCTACAAAACTGGAGGATTTGATGAAAAACCCTGATATTCAGGGATGGAACGGACCATATTTAGGTGCTGGAACAACCTTTATGGACCCTTATGGTAGACCATACCAGTATAAAAAGAAGAAAACACCAGCAGGAAAGGAATACATTGAACTCTCTACATTTGGACTTATAGGCGCAACAGGTGATACATATGGAGAAGAGAAGAAGATTATATTTATAGAAAAGTTGAAAGAAGCCCTGTAAAACAGAAATTTTTAATCTTTCTGTTTTTCTCATTTCTATATCTTTTTTGAAAAGATTATGGATAATGAGTTAAAAAAGGGACTCTATTTTTTCAACAAGAATTTTGATACTTCCAGGTTCTTTATGTATGTAGTGGGTGTTAGGAGTGTCTAATATCTTTGTATTGAACTGCTGTTGTGTAAGAGCTGTATAGAAAAATATAGGGATATTTCTATATTCGTTCTGTTTTCTCAGATACTCTCCAATATTTCCACCATACCCCATATTCATAAGGTCAACTATTGCTACATCTATGGGTTTTTTTTCTCTCTCAAGGTCCTGCATTGCTGCTGCAGCATCTGTATATTCAAGAACATTATGTCCCTTTCTTTTGAATTCAATAGTAATAATTTTTCTTATAGTATCATCATCCTCTATTATCATTATATTCAGCTGTTTTTCTATCCCTTCCATTGTATCCTCCATTAGGCGTACTATATTATAAACTTGAAGATAATAAAGGTAAAGAAAAAAATATGCTGGTATGGTATAATAAAAAAGGAGGACAAAATGAAATATAAAATAATAATTTTTGTATCCTTTCTTTTTTCTCTTCATTGCCTTGCTTACTGGGAGTGGACACCCAAAACAGGCAAGTGGATAAATCCAAAGTATGCTGTCAAAGATACCCCTAAGGAACAGTTTGAATGGGCAGAACAGTTGAAGAGAGAGGGTAATATAGACAGTGCAATATGGGAATACGAGAAACTTTTGAGGCATTATCCTGATTCAGAATATGCTGCATCTTCCTGCTTTATTCTCGGTGAACTTTATCAGTCAAAAGGAGATAATAAAAAGGCATTTGATTATTATCAAAAGATTGTGGATAAATATCCTTCATCTCCCTTTCTTATGGAGGCAATAAAGAGACAGGGAAAGATAGCAGAAGAGGAGATTGAAAAAGGTTCTGGCTGGCTTTTCTTTAAAGAGAGGAAAGAAGAAAGGGGTGAGATGCTTGCTACAGTTATAGAAAATCACCCATATGCAGAAGATTCAGAGAAAAGAGCGATAGAATTAGGGAAGTTTTATCTTGAAACCAAACAGTACAAGAAAGCAAAGGAAGTGTTTTCTGATATAGTAATGAAGTACACTAATCCTTCTATACTTGAAGAAGCACACTTTTATCTCATAAAGACAGAATTCCTTTCCGTTCCGGAGGTCTCCACCGATATAAGGCAGTATGAAGGAGTAAAGAAAAATATAGAGACATTTCTTGCACTTTACGGAGAGAGTACTTACAGAGATGAAGTGATGAAAATTAAAAATAAGATTATGGAGAATGAAGCGAAGAGATATTTTGAAATTGCTTCTTTTTATGAAAAGGCAGGAAACAAGAACTCGGCAAACTACTATTATAAGATTCTTGTTGATAATTATGCGGAAACAAGTTATGGTAAAGATGCTTCTAAGAAACTACGTAGTAATTAGTATGACTTTGTTACTATGTGGATGCGGTTATAAGTTTATCTCAAATGCTAAAGCAAAAATTTTTATACAGCCAGTATTGAACTATTCTTTACAACCACTTGTAGATATCTATCTAACAGAATTTTTAAGGGATGTATTTATTAAATATGCAGAGTATCAGCCAGTTAAAAATTCATCTGATGCAGAATATACATTGAAGGTTCTTATCAAAAAGTGGGAGAGAACCCCATTATTTTTTTCTGGAGAAAGGTCAAGGGAGATAGTTATTGCAAAGTTTATTATAGAAGCAGAAGTAATACTATATAAAGGTGAAAATATTGTATTTACTGATACCATTACAGATAATATTTCAACCTCTTTAGGTAAGGAATATGAAGAGGAGGGTGTTCTTAAAGATATTTCAGAGAAACTGGCGAATAAGATTTATTTCCGTATTATTGATAGAAAATGATAGATAAGAACAACTATATAATTATTGGGGATGATGCGAAAGCAGAGGAATTAAAACAACATCTTATAGAGAAATATGGTATAGAAAAAGGTGAAATAAAGACGGTTTTTGCAGATGAGATATCTATAAAAGTACTTCTTGATGAAACAGGTTTTTTACCGCTTTTTTCAAATAAAAAACTCATCCATATAAAAAACTGTGAAAAGATAAACAAAGAGGACTGTAAACTCTTAAAGGACCTTTTTGAAAATCCTAAAGAGGATATATTTCTTATCCTTAGCGGTAAAGAGATAAAAGATGTACTTGCTGATTATGTGGATATAATGTTAAAAGAAGAAGTACCTTTAGAACTTTTCCCTGCTATCTTCTATATGAAAGGTCCGAAAGATAAAAAGAAGATAATATCTCTTATAAGAGAATATATAACACATAATCCACATGACTTTCCTGCTGTAATTAACGCTTCTTTTATATATTTAAGGAATACTATCAAAAATAAGAAGAATATTGATGAGAAGATTTTTGATTCGTATCAAAAACTTTACAATCTTGATTTTAATCTTAAAATAGGCAAGATGGGTGAAGAAGAGTTTGATGTATTTCTTTTCTCTATTCTTCCCTGACTTTTTATTCTTAACCAGTTTTTATCTGTTTTCCGTATTTCTTTAAAAATAGGGCTAATCTACTTTTCTTCCTGGCAGCAGTATTTTTGTGTATTACACCTTTTGCAACGGCTTTATCAATCATCTTATATGTTTTTTTCAGCATATCCTGTACTTCTGCTTTTTGAGTTAAAATTGCTTTCTTTACATCTTTTATTGATTTTTTAATGGCTTCTTTAATTTTTTTGTTGTAATACCTCTTTTTCTTTTCCTGTCTCTGCCTTTTTAAAACGTTCTTTTTCTTTTTCGCCATATCTCTATCTCCTTTTATAGTATTGATGAAAGTGGTATGATAATACCATAAACTAAACCTTTTATCAAGAACATCTGTCATAATAAAGAAGAATGGAAAAATATGCCAGATGAAAAAAAGATAATATTTGAAGAATTTTATAAGGAATATGCAGGGAAACTATATAGTGTGGCATTCAGAATGGTTAGTAACAAGCAGGATGCTATGGACATAGTTCAGGAAAGTTTTATAAGGGCATACCAGAACTGGGAAAAGTTTAGAAATGAAGCCGCTGTTTCTACCTGGTTATACAGGATAACACTTAATCTTTCTTATGATTTTTTGAATAAAAGGTCACAGAAAGGGTTATTACCTATTGAAAAGGACTTTGAAGATGAAAGATTACATATTGGAGAAAAGAATCTCATAAATTCAGACAGGATAGATAGTATTAAGAAAGAGATAGATAATCTTACTCCAAAACAGAAAGCGGTTTTTATATTAAAGTGTTATGAGGAGCTTACATATGAAGAGATTGCCCGACTTACAAAAAGCAGGATAGGAACTGTAAAAGCGACATACTTTCAGGTTATACAGAAGATAAAGAAAAACCTGGGAGGTAAGAAAAATGGTATGTAAAAGATATGAAAGATTAATGGTGGATTATCTCGCAGGGGAATTATCCCAGATAGATAGAGAGAATCTTATGATACATCTAAAAGAATGTTTAGATTGTAGTAAATTGTTTGAGGAGTATAGAGAAATCATTGTAAAAAGTAGAAGTATAGAAATATCTGTACCTCAAATGGATGTATGGGAAAAGAAACTCTCTGATATAAAGGTATCTATCCCGCATCGCATCTCCATTATTAAACCCGTGTTCGCTCTGGTTTCTCTATTACTTATTGTATCTTTATTTTTGATAAAAAGGACTGATAATGAAAAGGAAAAGATAGTTTTTAGGAGCGGTAAAAATGGTTATGGAATTGTTCTTACCTCTCTACCATATTCTGAACAGAGTATCCTTGAAAAAATTGACTATATAGATGAGGAGAGTGCGTCAGAAATTCTTGGTGCTGTTCTTGAAACCCCCACAATCACCCCTTATGAGTATTAAGGCAGAAGTAAAAACTGTTTCTTCTTTATGCTATTTATTTATACTAAACTATCTTGCCATAGTTTCTGAAAACCTGTAAGATATAATAAGTTAAAGGTAATAATAATGGGGAAAAATACTGAGATAGCGGATATTTTTGATAAAATTGCAGATGCCCTTGAGTTTAAGGGAGAGATGGTCTTTAAGGTGAATGCTTACAGGAAGGCAGCGAGGGTATTAAGGGAGTTTTCAGGAGATTTATCTTCCATACATCCCTCTGAGATTGAAGGGATAGGTAAGGGTATGACAGAAAAGATAGAGGAGTATCTTAAGACAGGTAGAATTAAAAAATATGAGGAGGTAATTGCTGATATACCTGAAGGACTTTTAGAACTCCTAAATATACCGAATATGGGACCTAAAACCCTTCAACTTCTACATAAAGAGTTAGGAGTTAATAATCTTAAAGATCTTGAGAGGGTAATAGAGGAAGGTAAGGTGGCTATCCTGCCAGGTATGGGAGAAAAAAAAGAGGAGAATATAAAAAAAGGGATTTTTCTATATAAAGAGGGAAGGGCAAGGATACCCCTTGCTACTGCATTGATGGTATCAAGGGAAGTTGTAAAACCACTGATTGCTATATCAGAGAATGTCTCTCCTGCTGGCTCTTTAAGAAGGATGAAAGAAACCATAGGAGATATAGATATCCTTGCTACAGGGGACAGGACAGAAGATATTATTGAAAGATTTGTGAGGCAACCATATGTTAAGGAGATATTAGCAAAAGGGGATACGAAGGCATCTGTGAGAACTTCCTTTGAGGATATGCAGGTTGACCTGCGGGTTGTTGAGAAAGATTGCTGGGGTGCAGCACTTTTATATTTTACTGGTTCAAAGGCACATAATATAAAACTCAGAGGACTGGCAAAGGATAAAGGGCTTAAGATAAATGAATACGGTGTATTCAGAGGGACAAAGAAGGTTGCAGGTAAAACGGAAGAAGAGGTATATAACAAATTAGGACTTAAATGGATACCTCCGGAGATAAGGGAAGATAGAGGAGAAATAGAAGCATCAATGGAAGATAGATTACCGGTTCTTATAGAACAAATAGATATAAGAGGGGACCTTCATGTTCACTCAAACTACTCTGATGGTATGGATGAGATTGAAAAAATTGTTGTTGCAGCAAAAAAGATGGGGTATGAATATATAGGTATATGTGACCACTCAAAGACATCCAAGATAGCAGGTGGTCTTGATGAGGAAACCTTGAAAAGAAGGAATGAGGAGATAGACATAGTTCAGGAGAAAATAAAGGGGA
This sequence comes from bacterium, assembly GCA_026414725.1. Taxonomy (NCBI): domain Bacteria; species bacterium. Next base: position 20,396 of record JAOAIL010000001.1, on the reverse strand, counting down.
TAAAGATATTGAAAGGGATGGAGGTTGATATACTTTCTGATGGTTCTCTTGACTATTCTGATTCAATACTGGAGAAACTTGATTTTGTTATAGCAGCAATCCATCAGGGGTTTGCAAAAAATGTTACTGAAAGGATGAAAAAGGCAATGGATAATCCTTTTGTAGATATTATTTCACATCCTACAGGAAGATTGTTATCAGGTAGAGAAGGGTATAAGATAGATATTGAAGATATAATGGGATATGCAGTGAAAAAAGGGGTTGTTCTTGAAATTAATGCCTCTTATGACCGGCTTGACCTGAATGATGTGAATATTATTAAAGCAAAGGGATATGGAGCAAAATTTATTATAGGGACAGATGCACACAGTACAGGAATGCTTGGAGATATGGAATTAGGTATAGGGACTGCGAGAAGGGGATGGCTTGGGAAAAAGGAAGTTCTTAATACATACAGATGGGAAGATATCCCACTGAGAAGGAGGAAGAGATGATACCAGTGTTGATGGTAAAGGGAGAAACAGTAGCAGAAGTATGGGAAAAGAGTTTATTAGAACTATGGGAGAAGGGTTTTTCTATAAAAACAGAGTATGACAGACCCGAAGACCCTGAGAGTAAAGATGCTACTATGATAATGGTTGTGAATAATCCATTTGCTGAACCGAGAATCCATCTTGCTTTCCCTGGGGGTATAGAAGACCTTGAAAAGTACAGGCAGGAGGTTGTGGATGGTGTCCACGACCACTGGATATGTCCTGAGGAGAAGAAGTGGACATATACATATCACGATAGGTTGTTCAACTATAACATTCCGGAAAGTCCTGAACAGAGAAGGGTCAATCAGATTGACTATATTGTTGAAAAACTCAGTTCAGTACCTTTCAGTAGAAGGGCACAGGCAATTACATGGATTCCGTTTTATGACCCGCAGACGTATGACCCCCCATGTCTTCAACGGCTCTGGTGCAGGATAGTTAAAGGGTATGGTGGGAAAAAATATCTTGTGATGAATGTCCACTGGCGCTCAAGGGATGCATACAGGGCTGCGTTTATGAATATATTCGGGCTTACTTCTCTACAGCAATTTATTGCTGAAAAAATATCTGAAAGGACAGGTGAAGAAATTAAGGTCGGACAGTATACAGACATAGCAGATTCCTACCACATATATGGAGAAAGTATTGCTGATTTCAAAGAAAGGTTTCTTAAACTTCTTGAAAAAAGGGATTTTTATAATGCTGAACATACAAAGAGTAGAACTTTAAGGAGTGATAGCCCTGTTGCACAGGCGGGCTTTGAATATGGCAGACAACTTCTTGAGATGGAAAAGAAGACAGGGAAAAAAGGTGCTACCTTTTAAGACAGGAGACAGTATTGATAGAAAAGAGAAAGGTGGTAATATTCGGGGCAGGACAGATAGGAAGGGGATTTATCGGAGATATATGCCACAGTTCAGGTTATCATCTGGTATTTGTAGATGTGGTGGAAGAAGTTGTTAATATGCTAAATGAAAAGAAAGAGTATCCCTTATGGTTGCTCGGTAATGATAGAAAAGAAGAAAAGTTAATAACAGACCTTTCTGCAATACATTTTTCAGATAGAGAAAAAATTTCACAGATTCTTGTAGATACAGATGTTGTTTTTACTGCTGTCGGTGCAAATAATATTAAGTCATTAGCTCCTCTTTTAGCAGATGGGATAGATAGAAAGGCAGAGATATTCCCTGATTCATATTTCAATGTGGTAATATGTGAGAATCTTCTCGGCAGTTCAGATATTCTGAAAGAAGAAATCAAAAAATACCTTTCATCTGGTGGCATGTCCTTTTTAGAAAACCGCACAGGACTTATAGAGAGTGTTGTAAGCAGGATGGTGGCACCTCTCTCTGATGATATGAGAAAAAAGTACCCTCTTTTGGTTACTGTTGAACCATATAATATACTTCCGGTGGAGAAGAAAAAATTCAGAGGAGATATTCCCCCAATCAAAGGATTATATCCTGTGGAAGACCTTTTCCCTTATGAAGAGTTAAAGTTATTTATTCATAATCTATCACATGCCTGCCTCGCGTATTTAGGATATCTTAAAGGTTATACCTATATATGGGAAGCACTTGAGAACCCTGATATAAGAGATATCTTTGATGAAGTTGTGAGTGAAACACGTGCAGCACTTATAAAAAAACATAATTTTAATACTTCTGAGATAGATGAATACATCAACGACCTTGTAAAAAGGTTTGGCAATAAACTACTCAAGGATACTGTATTCAGGGTTGGGAGAGACCCTTTAAGAAAAATAGGACATAATGATAGGATTGCAGGTGCGATAAATCTATGCCTTTCTCAGGGTATATACCCTGAGAAAATATGTTTTGTTATGGCTACCTGCCTGTGTTATAATTATCCAGAAGATAAAAGCGCGATGGAGATGCAGAAGATGATAAAAGAGAAGGGTATTTTTTATATACTTAAAGAGGTCTCTAAGATAGAAGAAAGAGAGATTATTGATAAGATAGGGTATTATTATGAGAGGATTAATGAAAGCAGCAGTTCTTAAAAGACCTGAGGAGATTTCTATAGAGGGGGTTCCAGTTCCTGTCCCCGGGGATAATGAGGTTGTTATAAAAGTTAAAAGTTGTGCTATATGCGGGACAGATGTAAAGGTTTTTCATTACGGGCATAAACATATCATTTTCCCTCGTATTACAGGTCATGAGGTGAGTGGTGTTATAAGTGTGGTTGGGAAAAATGTTTCTGGACTGAAAGAAGGGGACCGTGTAGCAGTTGCTCCTGCTATTCCATGTGGTAGATGTTATTACTGCAGAAAGGGATACCAGTCAATGTGTGATAACCTTAAGGCAATTGGCTATCATTATGATGGTGGGTTCGCAGAATATATGCTTGTGCCAGAGGATGCAGTGAGGAATGGATGTGTAAATAAAATTCCTGATAATGTATCTTTTGAATATGCATCTCTGGCGGAACCACTTGCCTGTGTAATTAATGGCCAGTTGTTAAGCCGTATAGAAGTAGGGGATACTGTTTTAATACTCGGTGCAGGTCCTATAGGATGTCTCCATGCAGAACTTGCAAAGAATACAGGAGCAGGAAGGGTCTTTCTCGCGGATGTTTCATCAGATAGGATAAAAATGGCTGAATTTACAGGAGCAATACTGGTGGATATGGGGAAGGAAGATATAAAGAAAGTAATTACTGACCTTACTGATGGCAAGATGGCTGACAGGGTTATAGTAGCAGCAGGTGTCCATCAGGCACAGGAGATTGCTCTGGAACTTGTATCTAAAAGAGGGTCTGTTAACTATTTTGGTGGACTTCCGAAAGAAAAGCCATTTATTAATTTTAACAGTAATCTTGTACACTATGGTGAATTTTTTGTTATTGGTACACATGGTTCAAGTCCATTACATAACAGGATTGCTCTGGACCTTATCTCTTCAGGCAGGATAAATCCTGGTAGATATATAACACACCGATATCCGCTGGAAGAGATAAAAACAGGACTTGAAAAGGCAGAAAAAAAAGAGGGCCTGAAGATAATAATAACACCTTAAGTTAGAGGATTAACAGATTATATTAAAGGAGAAGAGATAATGAATAAGGAACTTGCAAAGAAGTTGCTTCAGCAGATGATGGAAATCAGACATTTTGAAGATAGGATTATGGACCTTCTTGCTAAGAATATAGCGGAAGGGGGTTCACATTTATATGCAGGTATGGAGGCAGTGGCTACAGGTGTGATTTCAATGTTGAGACAGGATGATTACATCACGAGTACACACAGAGGACATGGACATGCGATAGCAAAGGATGGGGATATCAAGGCACTTATGGCTGAGATACTGGGTAAAAAAACGGGTGTGTGCAAAGGAAAAGGTGGTTCTCTTCATCTTGCAGACCTTTCAAAAGGAAACTTAGGTGCCAATGGAGTTGTAGCAGGTGGTTTAGGTATAGCAACAGGTGCAGGGTTATCAATGAAATTACAGAAGAAAGATAGAGTTGTTGTATGTTTCTTTGGAGATGGGGCGACAAATAATGGTATATTCTTTGAATCACTTAATATGGCATCCTTATGGAAATTACCTGTTATATATGTGTGTGAAAATAATCTTTATGGAATGAGTGTATCTGTAAAACGTTCAAGTGCCGTAGAAGACCTTTCTAAAAAAGCACTTGCTTTTGATATGCCTTCTGAAACAGTAGATGGGCAGGATGTTCTCGCTGTAAGAGAGGTGGCAGGTAAGTGGATTGAATATGCAAGAAGTGGCAAAGGACCGAGTTTTATCGTAGCGAATACTTATAGATACTATGGACACAGCAGGAGTGACCCAAGGGTTTACAGAACGAGAGAAGAAGAAAAATTCTGGAGAGAAAGGGACCCTATTAAATTATTTTCAGCAAGAATGGTAGGGCAGGGAGTTCTTACAGAAGAAGAAGTTAAGGAATTAGAGGAATTTGTTATCAGGGAGATAGATGAGGCAGTGGAATATGCTATAAATAGTCCTTTCCCTGAACCAGAAGAGTTATATACTGACCTTTACGTATGAAAGGAGAGATGAATGAGGGAGATAACATACAGAGAGGCACTCAATGAGGCACTTATAGAGGAGATGGAGAGAGACCAGAAGGTTTTTTTATTGGGGGAGGACATTGCTATATATGGTGGTGCTTATGGAGTAACAGCAGGTTTGTGGAAGAAGTATGGTGATGAACGTGTACTAGATACTCCTATATCAGAAAATGCAATTGTGGGGGTTGGGCTTGGAGCAGCACTTACGGGTATGAGACCTGTTGCTGAAATTATGTACATTGATTTTATAGGACTCTGTCTTGAGCAACTTAACAATCAGGTGGCAAAGATAAGATATATGTTTGGTGGTAAATGTACAGTTCCTCTGACTATAAGGACTGAAGGTGGTGCAGGAAGAACACTTGGAGCGCATCATTCACAGAGTTTGGAGTCATGGCTCATACATATTCCAGGAATTAAGGTAGTTATGCCTTCTACTCCTTATGATGCAAAAGGACTTCTTAAAAGTTCAATAAGAGAAGATAATCCGGTTGTCTTTATTGAGCATAAAATGCTTTATAATACAAAAGGACCTGTTCCAGAAGAAGAATATACTATACCTATAGGAGTTGCGGATATAAAAAAGGAAGGAGCAGATGTTTCTCTTATAACCTATTCTCGTATGACACTTTTCTCACTTAAGGCAGCAGAAATTCTTGAAAAAGAAGGGATTTCTGTTGAGGTTCTGGATTTAAGGACACTACTTCCTATGGATATAGAAGCAATTGTAAAAACAGTAAAAAAGACAAACAGGGTAATAATAGTAGAGGAGGACTGTAAGACAGGTGGGACAGGTGCAGAGATTACAGCCCAGATTATGGAGAATGCCTTTGACTATCTTGATGCACCTGTTGTAAGGGTAGCAGGGGCAGATGTTCCAATGCCGAAAAGTCCTGTTCTGGAGAAGTTAGCAATACCCGATGTTGAAAGGATATGTGATGCAGTTAGAAACCTTGTAGCGAGGTGAATTTATGATTAAAGAAATCATAATGCCAAAATTAGGTGAGACAATGGAAGAGGGATACCTTGTTTCATGGAAGAAGAATGAAGGGGACAGGGTTGAGAAAGGAGAGGTTATTTTTGAGGTTATGAGTGATAAAACAAATTTTGAGGTTGAGGCACTGGAAAGTGGGTATTTGAGGAAGAAACTTTATGAACCGTCTGATAATGCCATACCTGTGACAACGGTTATTGGTTATCTTTCTGATACTCCTGATGAACCACTTGATATTATGGAGAAGAAAAGTGGAACAAAAGCCGATGTATCTGAAGAGAGGACTTTGGACAAAACACATATCCCCGAAGTACAGAAGAGAGCAGAAACTGATACATCAGGGAGAATAAAGGCAAGTCCTGTAGCAAAAAAGTTAGCAGAAGAAGCAGGGATAGATATTACTGTTATAAAAGGTTCTGGTCCTGAAGGAAGGATTGAAAAAAAGGATGTACTTGACTATCTTTCCAGTAAAAAGGAAGAGGTAAAGAAAACATCTTCTGAGGAATATACAGTAAAAGAGTGGTCTCCTTTAAGAAGAATTATTGCAAAACGGCTCGGCGAAAGTAAAAGAGAGATACCACATTTTTACTTACAGGGAAAATTTAATGTCAACGGGATAGCAAAGATAAAAGATATTAAAAAGAACGAAGGAGTAGACCTTACCTATACGGATTTTCTTATTTTTTTCGCAGCCAGGGCGATTAAAGAATATCCTTTGATAAATGCAGCACTTATAAATGATGAGATAAGGATATATTCTTCAGTCGATATAGGACTGGCTGTTTCTGTTGAAGATGGGCTTGTGGTTCCTGGGTTAAGAAAATGTGATAGTAAAACTATATATCAGATATCAGAGGAGAGGAAAAAGATTATTGAAAAGGCACGATTAAATAAACTTACTGAAGAAGACACTAAAAATGTAAGATTTATAATCTCTAATTTAGGAATGTATGGTGTAGAGAATTTTCAGCCGATAATAAGTCCACCAGGGTTAGCGATTATGGGAGTGGGGAAAATTGATAAAGAGGTTGTGGTGATGGATGATAAAATTGGCATAATTTCTGTGATGAATATCTCTTTTTCATTTGATCACAGGGTTATTGATGGTGCTTATGCAGGAATGTTTTATAAAAAATTTAAGGAGATGATAGAAAGTCCTGTGCTGGAATAAACTATGTTTGGGCGAATAAGAGAGGATATAAAAACAGTATTTGAAAGAGACCCTGCAGCAAGAAATGTTTTTGAAGTACTTACTTCATACCCCGGAGTCCATGCTATTATTATGCACAGGATAGCACATTTTCTATGGAAGAAAGGTGAAAAGAGTATTGCACGGCTTATTTCTCATATAGGTAGGTTTATAACAGGTGTGGAAATACATCCCGGGGCAGTAATAGGAAGAAGGTTTTTTATAGACCATGGTATGGGAGTAGTTATAGGCGAAACAGCTGAAATAGGGGATGATGTGTTGCTTTATCAGGGTGTTGTACTGGGTGGAACCTCTACCGAAAAAAAGAAGAGGCATCCTACTATAGGAAATAATGTGGTGATAGGGGCAGGTGCTATTGTACTTGGAGCAATAAAAGTAGGGGATAATTCAAAGATAGGAGCAGGTTCTGTTGTAATAAAGGATGTTCCACCTTGCTCAACAGTTGTGGGTGTGCCTGGAAGGGTCGTAGGAGAACATAAAACGGAGAAGGTTGACCTTGACCATGCAAAACTCCCTGACCCGGTGGCAGAGGCATTAAGGGTAATAATAAAAGAACAGGATAAACTTGAAGAAAGAATAAGGGCTATAGAAAATATGGAAGGCTTGATGTGTAAGATAGATGAGTATTTTGAGAAGAAGAAAAAAGAGATAGAAAAACTTTTTCCTGTTGATTCAGAAACAGGGGGTGAATGATGCGTATAAGATGTCAATACCTCGTTGTTATAATATTCCTATGCACTTATCTGTATTCTGAAGGTATAACACAGTATCATTATGTAAAAAAGGGCGAGACATTATCTTCTATTGCGAAAAGATATGGTACAACTGTGTATGAACTTAAAAAATTAAATGACCTTGAAACATCAATGATAAAGCCGAAACAAAAAATTATAGTTAGAAAAGTAGAGGAATCAAAAACGGCAGAAAAAGAAAATAAACCGACCAAAAAAGAAAATAACTCTTCAGCAAAAATATCTGTTCCTGCAGGGAATTATGAGACCATATCTTATACTGTGAAAAAAGGAGACACACTTGAAAGGATAAGTAAAAAATATGGGGTGTCGGTGAAAAAGATTAAAAAAACAAACAATCTTAAAAGTTCTAATATAAAAATAGGACAGAACTTGAAAATTAAGGTACTGAAAAAGGAACCTGTTATCCCTGATGTTACAACTCCTCAACCTATTGTTGGTACATATACAGAAAAGATATATTATAAGGTTAAGAATGGGGATACATTAGAATCTATCGCATCTCAATATAATATTACTCCGGAACAGTTAAAAGAAGAAAATCTTATGAGTGATGATGATTTTAAGGTAGGAATGACGATTGTAATTCCAGTAGTTTCTGCTGGAAAAGAAAGTGTTTCTTTGACGGATGGGAATAATACAGAAACAGAGATTGTAAGAGAAACAAAAACACTCAGAGATGTAATACTCAAGGAATCATTTAATTTCCTTAATATGCCTTATAAGCTTGGAGGAATAGGTAAATCGTCAATTGATTGTTCTACGCTTGTAAAACGTGTCTATGAAAAAGTAGGGATAGACCTGCCAAACACATCCTGTCAGCAATTCAGAGCAGGAGAACCGGTTGAGAAAGAAGAGATAGAAGAGGGTGACCTTGTTTTCTTTTATCGCAGGGGAACTATAGGTCATGTAGGTATATACATAGGGGATAATCAGTTTATCCATGCCAGTTTTAAAGAAAAAAAGGTTACCATTGCGTCTCTTAATAACTCATACTTCAAGAGAAACTTTGCGGGTGCAAGAAGATTACTCCCACCTAAATCATTTTTTGTAAAAGGAGAAGAGGATGTTATCAGCAAATAGTGGATGTAGATGGATGGAATGTTTATGGAATGGAATAACAACAGTTATTATGGAAAATGACCTTATCCGTCTTGAAATCCTTGCAGATAAAGGAACGGATATAGTGGAGTTTCTTTATAAACCACTTGATATTGATTTTATGTGGAGAAGTCCAATCCCACTCTATAAACCATACCTTTTCATTACAACAGCGGAAGGCAAAGTGGGAAATTTCCTTGACTGGTATCCAGGTGGATGGCAAGAGATATTTCCAAATGGTGGGGGTATATGTGAATATAAAGGGGCGGTATTAGGACTCCATGGAGAGGTTGCACTTCTTCCCTGGAGATATGATATAGTTGATGACTCACGAGAAAAATTATCTATAAAATTTTATACACAGACATACAGAACACCATTTTTAATAGAAAAAACAATATCCATTGAAAAGAACAACCCTTTTGTATGTTTTGATGAGAAGATAACAAATAAAAGTGGTGAGGAGATGGATTTTATATGGGGGCATCATCCTGCTTTTGGAAAACCGTTTTTATCTCCTGATTGTATTATTAGAATAAAGAAAGCAAAGGTTTTTGTAGGTAAGGGCGATGGCAGGTCATTTACAAATCTTAAACAAACAGAAGGGATATGGCCAATGGTTGAGGGTATAAATGGTAAAAAGGTTGATATAAGTATCTGTCCTGATGAAAAAGATAATGTTTCCGAAGTAATGTTTCTTTCTGAACTTTCAGAGGGCAAATATGAGATTTTTAATACAAAATTGAAGATAGGTTTTCAATTTGAATTCCCTCTGGATGTTTTTAGATATATATGGTTCTGGAGGATAGGAGGTGGAAGTTTTGAATATCCATGGTATGGCAGAAATTATAATATTGCACTTGAACCATTTTCAAGTTTACCCAATCTCGCAGATGCGGTTAAAAGAGGAGATAGTTTAAAACTTTCTGCAGGCGCATCACTTAAAGCAAGTATTAAAACAGGTGTAATAACCAGTTAGAGAGTATATATCTTAATTATAATCTCTTTTATTTATGGAAGGATATGAAATTGTAATAGGACTTGAAGTGCATGTGGAACTTCTTACGGATTCAAAGATGTTCTGTGGATGTTCTACAAAATTTGGAGCACCTCCTAATTCACAGGTCTGTCCTGTCTGTGCTGGTTTCCCTGGAGTACTCCCTGTGATAAATAAGAAAGCAATTGACCTGACACTGAAAACAGCCATAGCACTTAATTGTAAAATTTCTCCATTTTCTCGTTTTGCGAGGAAACACTATTTTTATCCAGACCTGCCTAAAAACTACCAGATATCTCAGTATGAAGAACCACTCGCTGTAGAAGGTGCTATTCTTATAGACAATAGAAATATAAGAATAAGAAGGATACATCTTGAGGAAGATGCAGGTAAACTTATTCATCCAGAAGGTAACAGTGATTTTTCTCTTGTTGACCTTAACAGAAGTGGAGTTCCTCTTATTGAGATAGTTACTGAACCGGATATTAGAAGTCCTCATGAAGCAGAGAAGTTTCTGGTTACACTAAAAAGCATACTTGAATATCTTGAAGTGAGTGATTGTAATATGGAAGAGGGCTCTTTAAGATGTGATGCAAATATCTCTGTAAGAAAATATGGAGAGACAGAATTTGGCGTAAAGATAGAGATTAAGAATATGAACTCTTTCAAAGCAGTGAGAAAAGCGCTTGAGTATGAAGCGAGGAGGCAGATTACCTGTTTGGAAGAAGGAGAGATATTAAGACAGGAGACCCGTTTATGGAATGAAGACCTTCAGATTACAGAGGAGATGAGAAGGAAGGAGGAGGCACAGGATTACAGGTATTTTCCTGAGCCAGACCTCCCTGTCCTTATCTTTGATAATAAAATGATTAAAGATATCATTTTACAGGTTGGAGAATTGCCATTTCAGAGGAAAGAAAGATTTTGTAGGGAATATATGTTATCAGAATATGATGCAGGTGTTCTTACATCTAAAAAGGATATTGCAGATTATTTTGAAAAGTGTGTTAAAAAAGGTGGTAAGCCAAAGATAATTGCAAACTGGATAATGGGAGACCTTACTGCTTTATTGAAATCAGCAAAGAAGGATATTGAAGATTCTCCTGTTACTCCTGAATATCTAATTCAGATTGTATCAATGATAGAAGATGGTAAAATTACAGGAGTAGTTGCGAAATCAATACTTCAGGAGTGTTTTAACACAGGTATATCCCCTGAAAAAATAGTCATTGAAAAGAACCTATTACAGATAGAAGATGAGGATGCAATAAGTAGTATTATAGAAGGAATAATAGCAGAAAATTCATCTGCTGTAGATGACTATAGAGCAGGTAGGGAGCAGGCAATTTCTTTTTTAATAGGACAGGTGATGAGAAAAACAAAAGGTAAGGCAAGTCCTGTTATAGTGAAGAGAAAGTTAGAGGAGTATTTAAATAAAAAGTGATAAGGTGTATAATTATAGGTAAAAAATTAGAAAGGGGAATAGTAAGATGAGAAGAAAAGTAGTGTGGAGTATCATAGGGTTGATTTCTCTCGCGATAATAGTTGGGAGTGATGTTAGGGCTTCTCAGACACGAAAGAAAGAAGAAGACGTATACAGAAATATAGAACTTTTCCTTGATGCAATGAAGATTGTTGAGAGTCAGTATGTAGAACCAGTAGAGAACAAGAAGCTGGTATATGGTGCACTTAAAGGTATGCTTGAATCACTTGACCCTTACAGTGCCTTTCTTGAACCAGAACTTACCCAGGAACTTCAGATAGAAACAAAAGGTGAATTCAGTGGAGTCGGTATGGAGATTACATCTAAAGATGGGATAATAACAGTTGTAAGCCCTATAGAAGATACTCCTGCATGGAAGGCAGGTATAAAAGCAGGAGATAAAATAATAGAGATTGATGGGGAATCAACAAAAGGACTAAGTACCCTTGAAGCAGCAAGAAAGTTAAGAGGTAAAAAAGGGACAGAGGTTACAATCAGTTTATTAAGAGAAGGAGGCAAGGAACTTAAAAAGATAACACTTGTCAGGGATGTTATAAAGGTAAAATCCATAAAAGAAGAGATAATGGAGGGAGATATTGGATATGTTAGAATAAGGGATTTTCAGGAAAAGACATCATCTGACCTTGCAAAGGTTCTTGAAAACTTCAATAGAAAGAGTGTAAAAGGACTTATTCTTGACCTGCGTAATAATCCAGGAGGGCTTTTAAGTTCAGCCATTGAGGTCAGTGAACTTTTCGTACCTAAGGGTAAATTGATTGTTTATATTCAAGGGAGAGAACAGAAAGATAAGAATACATTTAACAGCAGGAAAAGTCCATTATGGGAAAAGCCAGTTGTTTTACTTATAAATGAGGGTAGTGCAAGTGCATCTGAAATTGTTGTAGGTGCATTAAAAGATAATATCCCTTCTACTGTTGCGGTTGGTATGAAAACGTTTGGAAAAGGGTCTGTACAGAATCTTGTGCCATTATCTGATGGCTCTTCTTTGAAGTTAACCACGGCGCATTACTATACACCATCAGGTGTCTGTATTGAAGGTAAAGGGATAGAACCAGATATATCTGTAAAACTTCCTGAAGATAATGCAATAATACCTGCAGGGAAGGATGATGTACAGTTTCAAAAAGCACTTGAAATACTTAAACAGAAAGTAGGTAATGGTTAAAAAAAATTTATCTGATAATTCTCCTTTTTTGCCTCTTGTGCTTTTTATTATTCTGTGTATTCTTATAACATTTGTTGGTATTATTAGGGAAGTAAAGAAGGAAAGATTTCCAAAAGTTCCTGTTCCGGTTCAAAAGAAGGAAGGGGTATCCATAGCAGAGAAGAAAACCTCAGTGCCAATACAGGAAAGGGTAAAGATAGGTATTATTATAGATGATGCCGGGTGGAACAAAGAAATTATAAAGGAAATAGAGAAGATTAACAGACCAATTGCTATTTCAATACTTCCTTATGCTCCTTACAGTAAAGATGTCTTTAATGAAGTTAGAAATAAAGAGTTAATAGAGGTGCTTTTACATATACCTCTGGAGCCAAAACCACCTGCACAACCACTTGATAAAGGGGTCATAAAAACAGATATGAGTAATAATGAGATTAACCAGCAGTTTTATGAAGCACTTAAAAATTTCTATCCCGGGGTGAAAGGAATAAATAACCATCAGGGTTCTTTATTCACTTCAGATGAAGAGAAGATGGGTATTTTGTTAGATGCTATTAGAGCGAAAAATCTTTTTTTTGTTGACAGTATGACAGCAAGACAGAGTAAGGGTTATACCCTTGCAAAGGAGATGGGGATAAAGACAGCAAAGAGGGATATATTCCTTGATAATCAGTCAGACCCTCAATATATAGAAGGGCAGATATGGGCACTTGTAAAAACGGCTAAAGAACAGGGAAAAGCATTAGGGATAGGTCATGCGAGGAAGAATACTATTGAGGTCTTGAGAAAGGTTATACCAGAAATAGAAAGGGAGGGGGTGGAGATTGTACCTGTTTCTTCACTCCTTGAGTGAATTATACATTTTCCCTTTTGTAGGAGAGTAAGGTAATATTCATATATTTTTAATTTTTCAGTTATGTTAATACTCGGTATAGAGACATCCTGTGATGAGACAGGAATTGGGATTTTAAAGGATGGACAGATACTTTCAAATATTATTGCTACTCAGGAAGATATACATTCTGCTTATGGGGGTATCGTTCCTGAACTTGCCAGCAGGGCACATACAGAAAGGATAGATTTTCTATTTAACAGAGCCATTAATGAGAGTGGTATAAGGCCTTCAGATATTGATTTCATAGGTGTGACAAATACTCCTGGACTTAAAGGTTCTTTACTTGTAGGTGTTTCTTTTGCAGCAGGAGTTGCATATTCTCTCGGTAAACCGCTATACAAGGTTAACCACCTTTATTCACATATTGCAGCAAACTTTCTTAATCCAGACATAGAGTTTCCAGCACTCGGTTTTGTGGTATCTGGCGGGCATACAACATTTTTCTATATCAAGACCCCTGTGAGTTTTGAAATAATTGGTAGGACCCTTGATGATGCCTGTGGAGAAACGTTTGATAAAGTTGCGAGGATGCTTGAATTGGGGTTCCCAGGAGGACCATATATTGAAAAGATGGCAGAAAAAGGTGATGAGGAAAAGATAAAATTTCCTGTTACACTCCTTAATAAGGACTCTCTCAATTTCAGTTTCAGTGGGCTTAAAACAGCAGTACTCTATTATGTAAAGAAGTATGGACTTAAAAATATCCCTGATATCTGTGCTTCATTTCAGAAAGCAGTGGGGGATACACTTATAGAGAAGACATCAAGATGTTTTGAGCAGTACCCTGTTAAATCACTTATGCTTGGTGGTGGTGTGGTGCAGAATGGATATATAAGAAAAAGGTTTCAGGAGATTTCAGAAAAAAAAGGGATAAAACTCTTTATACCTGATAAAAAACTCTGCCTTGATAATGGCGCAATGATTGCTATTATGACTTCTTTCCTTATTAAACATGGAATAAAATCCAGTACACTTTCCATAGAAGTTATTCCCACCTGAATATATGATATAATATGAATTTGAGGGACAGGTATATGAAACCGAAAAATGAACGTGTAACGCGAGACCAACTTATTGCTCTTCTTGAGATTAACAATAAACTTTCCCGGATAGAGTCATTTGATGAACTGTGTAAAGAAGCAGTTAGATTAGCAAAGGAAAAACTTGGTTTTGATAGAATAGGTATATGGTTTAAAAGTAAGGAACCAAATAAAATAGAGGGGTCTTTCGGTATTGATGAAAAAGGAAATGTTAGAGATGAGAGAAATAGCGTATTGCCGCTTGATAACGAAGAAATAGCAAGAAAGGTTCGTTCTTTAAAACCTCCTAAAGTACTTGTAAGAAATACATATCTCCGGGATAATAAAGGGAAAGTTGTAGGTAAAGGTATGTGGGCATGTGCAGTTCTCTGGTGTGGTAATAAAAATATCGGATATGTTATGACAGATAACTTCTTTTCTGGTAAAGAGATAAATACGGAACTTCTGGCGCTTTTTGCTGCTACTTTTGGCCATCTATGTGAGTTGGTGAGAACCAAAGATATCCTCAAAAAGAGTGAAGAAAAATACAGGGAATTATGGGACAATGCACCTATAGCTTATCATATCCTGAATCCAGAGGGAATTATTATCGCTGTAAATAAAACAGAGGCAGAAATGTTAGGGTATGAAGTTGAAGAGATGGTAGGACGTTCTATCTTCGATTTTATACATCCTAAACAGAGAGAGGAGGCAAGAAAAAGATTTCTGTTAAAAATTAAAGGATGTAAACTCCCCAAAGCCAATGGCCGTGTTTATTTACGGAAGGATGGTAGTCCTGTCATTGTTTCAATAGAAGATAAAGTTGAGAGAGATATGTTGGGAAGGGTTATAAGTATAAGAACAACAATGGTAGATATAACAGAGAAGAAAAAGGAAGAAAAACTGATTAGAAAATTAGCATATACTGATGGATTAACAGGACTGCCTAACCGTATGTATTTTAGAGGGTATCTTGCATCCCATATACAATGGGCAAAGTATAACGAGCAGAAGTTTGCCCTGTTATTTCTTGATATTGATAATTTTAAACATATTAATGACAATAATGGGCATATAGCAGGTGATAAAGTATTAAAGATAATAAGTAAACGTATTACGGATGTATTAAGAAAAAATGAGGTGGTTGCTCGTATAGGTGGAGATGAATTTTTAATACTCGTTTCAGATGTTTCCACAGTAGATTCAGTTAATAAGGTTATAAAAAAAATTTTGAAAAGTATTCAAGCGCCAATAGTAATGAAAAGAGAAACAATAAATGTTACAGCAAGTATAGGAGTATCTTTTTTCCCTCAGGATGGTAAAGATGTAGATACGCTCTGGAAGAAGTCAGATATTGCGATGTATGAGGCGAAAAGGGCAGGCCGTAATACATGGAGATTTTATAGATATCTGAAATAATTTTATAGGGAAGTTTCTGATGATGTGGTAGATGATAAAAACATCTTGATTGCTGCAATGTGTTCAGCATATGTCTTTGAAAAGTAGTTTCTTCCATCTCCCATAGATACAAAATAGAGATAGTCCGTTTTTTCTGGATTTAAGGCAGCTTTAAGTGAAGAAAGTCCAGGATTGCATATAGGGCCAGGGGGAAGTCCTCTGTGTGTATAGGTATTGTATGGAGACCTTACCTTAAGGTCAGAGTTTGAAAGCCGTGTTCTCGCTTTCCCTGTTGCATAAATAACCGTAGCACAACTCTGCAATGGGATATTTTTCTTTAATCTTTTATATATAATCCCTGCAATAATTCTTCTTTCACTGTCATACATTGCCTCTTTTTCAACGATTGATGCAACAGTGACGAGCTCTTTTACTTTTTTGAAGTTTTCCTCTGTTATTGGGGCTCCATATATTTCTTCAAAGACCTCCTTGAATCTTTTATACATTGTTTTTGCTATTGCCTCAACTGATATCTTATGAGGAAAAAGATATGTATCAGGGAAAAGCATACCCTCTAATTTTTTATATTCAGCATACTTAATAAACTCATCCTTTGAGACCAATTTTCTTCTTTCAAGTATATCGGCAATTTCTTTAACAGTACTTCCTTCAGGGATGGTTACCCTTACCATTATAACATCTCCATGTACAATCTTTTTTATCACTTCTTTCAGATAAGTTCTACCTGAAAATTCATATATTCCTGCCTGAAGTTTTTCCTGGACATTGTATCTTCTTGTTAGATAAAGAAACCAGTCATCATTTTTTATTATTCCTTTTTCTTCCAGAATTTTTGCCACATCTACTGCGTTTGCCCCTTCAGGAATTTCTATAAGTTTTGCTGTTTTAAGTTTAGGAGGAAGTGTAACAATTTTTATTGTCAATGTCCCCATAATTAGAACAGCAATTATAATTGAGATAATTTTACTTTTCATAAACAAGGTATCTCCTTAAAAGTTCAAATGCCTGATAGACCGCTCTTTCTCTTATTCTCTCTCTATTACCTGAGAATATAAACCGATGGATATAGAATTTGTTTTTAGGAAATCCAATACCTATATATACAAGCCCCACAGGTTTTGTATCTGTTTCACCTGTAGGTCCTGCTATCCCTGTTATACTTATAGAGACATCTGCCTTTCCTTTCTTTTTAGCGCCCTTTGCCATATAAAGTGCACATTCTTCACTTACAGCGCCGTACTTTTTTATAATTGTCTTTGGCACTCCTAATATCCTTTTTTTTAAGATATTACTATATACAACAAAGGAGCCCTGAAAATACTCAGAACTTCCAGGAATGTCTGTAAGAAGTTTACCAGCAAGCCCTCCTGTACATGATTCTGCAATTGCTATCTTTAATTTCTTTTCTTTTAACAGATTACCTATAATCACAGGTAGGGCAGGGGGGTCTATTCCCAGGTAATTTTCAGCAAATATCTCTTTCATAAATGACTCTATTGAAGAAAGTTCTTCCAATTCACCTTCGTATGGTATAAGGATTTCTATTACCTGAGGACTGGCGAGGATAGTATATTTAATACCTTTTTCTGTAAAAAAATTATAAATTTTTTCTTCAACATAAGATTCAGGTACTCCTGAAATCCCAAAACGATATACCTTAGTATTGTTTTTTTCTTTTATGCCCTCTACAAATTTTTCTACCATAGGAATGAGTTCTGTAGGTGGACCGGGGAGAAGAAGTAATATTTTTTCATCATATCTTATTACCATTCCAGGGGCTGTTCCAACATTATTTTCTATCACTTCTGCTCCTTCAATAATATATGCCTGTTTTTTATTTATTTCAGGTATGTCTTTTATGCCTCTTCTGTAAAAATTGTTGCATATCCTGTCCCAGATAATATCTGAAAAGATAAGTTTTTTATTCAAAGTTTCTGCAACTGCCTCTCTTGTTAAGTCGTCGGATGTTGGACCCAAACCACCTGTGATAAAGATAATATCACTTCTCTTTAGAGCAGTATATACTATATCTTTTATTTCTTCTTTCTCGTCCCTGACAGTTGTACATCTTTGTACAGTATAACCTGCTTTTATAATTATACCTGATATAATATTAATATCTGTGTTTATCCTGTCATATAAAAGTTCACTTCCTACACAGATAACTTCAACTATGACTTTTTTCATTTTTGCAGGTCAATTTGAAAATAAAGAGTTATTTTTTATCTGATATGACAACAAGATATTTTTCAGTGGATAAATTACTATCTTTATCTTTTAAAATAAGTTTATAACATCCGGTTTTATCAGGAATTATATTTATAAAGAGTTCTTTTATTTCTGTTTTTATCCCTTCTGTCTCCAATGTGAAGTTGCCTTTATAGTCAGAAATAACATTATCAAATTGGTCTTTCACTACAATATTTCCTGTATATTCTTTCCCAGAGATTAATTCCAGAGGGATATTTTCAATTTCAAGTTTTACAGGAGATGATGGCTTTACATAAAATAGATTTGATGTCCCACGATTACCTGCCATATCTTCAACTACAATATTATACTGTCCCGCTTTCTTTATCACTACTGTTTCCATCCATATCCCCGCTGAGGTATCACGTTTCATATATTCCATTCCAGATGGTTCTTTGATATAATAACCCTTTACAACATTTCCCCATTTATCCGTTGCTTTAATAATTATGCTGAATGCTTTGCCTGCTTCCTGTGTTCCTATATCTCCGATGGAAAAGCCAGCCAGTTGTCCAGGAGCCACATAAAACTCTTTTTCTCCTTTAATATCTCTTGATGAAACCAGAATTTTTTTATTTCCTGCTTTAAAAAATATAAGTGATGTTTTTTTGGTTCCTTTATCTTCTATGTTTAATGAGACCTTTTTATCACCAGATGCACCTTCGGGAAGGGCCATTTCAATCTCACCTGTATAATCAGTACATATATTGCCATACATATCTTTCACTTCTAATGTTATATCATAAGAGGTACCTGCCACTGGTTCTGTTTTGCTTTCAGAAGATATAGTAATAGTTGAAGGTGTTGTATGTCTAACTTGGAATTCAGGACTTACTCCCATGATACCTCTTTCACCTGCTACATATAAAACATTACTTTCAGAAGATTCTGTCAACATAATATCGCCTATCCATGTACCCTTTGCCATCATTATTTTTTCAGGGGATATTTTTCCATTTCTTGCCAGAATATTTATTTCACCGTCATAATCATCTGTCCTGTTGCCATTTTTATCACAGGCGTGGATGTAAACTATCTGTGGTTTACCTGCTTCCCATATTAAAGGAAAGTTAGAAAATAAAAATTGGGAGACGGACTCAGGTATGATAGTTATCTCAAATTCTCCTTCTATTCCTGAACTTTCTTCTTTTACTTTTATATGAAATTTACCTGTTTTGTTAAAAACAGAAGAAATTTCAAAATTCAATGTTTCATTTTTTACTTCAAAATATGAAGGGATATCTACCGATGGGTCATCTGTAGTTATTGAAAATATACCGGGTTTTATCGGTAGTGAACCACCTTTCCCATCTGATATAGAGATAGATATCTTTACCTTTTCTCCTGCCCGTGCCTCTTTTTTCGTTAGGATATTTAAAGATGGCTGTATCTCAACAGTTTTTTTCTCTTCTTTTTTAATCTCTCTTGTTTCCTCTTTGGGCTTCTGGACAGGAGTGGTATCAGGCAGATATATTCTTTCTCCTGTTTGTGCATTTCCCCCTGCATAAAGTATAGAAAATCTACTACCTGTATGGGGCCCCGGTATGTTTTTACTAACGGCTGTCATCTCAGTCATAAGCCATGTGTTGGGGGCGAGAGAGTCAAGAGATTTCCCGTTGGCTGTGTCATTCCATATGTAATTTGTACCATATCTATTCAACTGTTCAGGAATAGAAGGACAAAAAAGAATACTGCCTGTTATTCCATAAGGTATTAATATGTTGTTAAGTCCTTTCGGGTCAGATGGAGATGAAGGGAAAAATTTAGCCATAGGTAGATACCCATGGTCCATTTCAAACATAACAACCGCTTTGTGTATTTGCTGAAGATTATTAATACATTCTCTTTCTCTTCCTTTCTGCACTCCCATATATGTTCCAACTGAGAGTGCAGAGACAATCCCTACAACTGTACTTATCTCTATGAGTGTAAATCCATTTCTCAATTTTTTTCTTTTCATACTAATATTTTAAAAGATAGCATAATTTATGTCAAAAAAAAACAGGGAAGACGTTGTCATCTTCCCTGTCAGAATAAAAATTATGGTCAAGCCGCTCGACCGATTAGTACTCCTCAGCTTAAACCCTTACGGGTCTTACACATGGAGCCTATCAACCAGGTGGTCTACCTGGGGTCTTCAGTCCTGATGTTTCCATCAGGAGGGAGGCATAATCTTGGGGTGGGCTGCCCACTTAGATGCTTTCAGCGGTTATCCCTTCCGAACATAGATACCCGGCGATTACCCCTGGCGGGATAGCCGGTACACTAGAGGTTCGTCCAACCCGGTCCTCTCGTACTAGGGTTAGCTCCCCTTCAAGCCTCCTGCGCCCACGGCAGATAGAGACCGAACTGTCTCACGACGTTCTGAACCCAGCTCACGTACCGCTTTAATGGGCGAACAGACCAACCCTTGGGACCTTCTCCAGCCCCAGGATGCGATGAGCCGACATCGAGGTGCCAAACCTTGCCGTCGATGTGAACTCTTGGGCAAGATCAGCCT